>PEUF01000040.1:0-5689 GCA_002780795.1 Candidatus Roizmanbacteria bacterium CG02_land_8_20_14_3_00_36_15
GCAATTAGTTCTATAATTCTATTTTCTATGAAAATTCTTAGATTAATAAAAAAAAGATGGTACGTCTTTTTAACAGTCTCTATTATTTTAATCTTTGCTTATAGACAAGTCATTGTTTTACCAAACAAAAAATCAGCGGGAAAAACTTACCGAGTCAGTCGGCAAAACTTAAAGGAAGTTCTATCTCTATCGGGTGAAGTGGCGGCTGAGGAAGATGTTATTTTGCGTTTTCAAACGTCAGGAAGGCTAGCCTGGGTTGGGGTCAAAGAAGGCGACTATGTTAAAAAATATCAGGTGATTGCCTCTTTAGATCGAAGAGATTTAAAAAATAGGCTAGATAAATATTTACATGACTATGCCAAAGAGCGTAACGATTTTGACGAAGCCAAAAAGGTAACTTATCCCAGTGGAGCGGTGAGCGATACGATCAAAAGGATTTTAGAAAATAACCAATACGATTTAGATAAAACCGTTTTGGATGTCGAGTATCAAAATTTGGCTGTCGAATATTCTAATTTATGGTCGCCGATTGAGGGTATAGTTACTCGGGTAGACAGCCCTTTTGCTGGTGTCAACATCACGCCTACCCAGGCCGAGTTTGAGATAGTAAATCCTAAAACTATTTATTTTTCCTTGACGGCCGAGCAAACCGATGTGGTTAATATAAAAGAGGGAATGAAAGCAGAGATTATTTTTGACGCCTATCCTGATAAAAAATTTAATGGCAGCGTTTCTTATATTTCCTTTTCTCCTAAAACAGGCGAGAGTAGTACTGTTTATGAAGTAAGATTAAAGCTTGATGATCGGGCATTAAAACTACCTCTTAAACTGCAGATGACCGGAGATGCCGACTTTGTCATCCGAGAAAAAAATAATATTTTAGCCGTGCCCTTGATTTTTGTAAAGAAGGATAAAAAGGGAGGCTACATTATGGTGGGTAAAAATAATCTGAGAGAAAAGGTCTACATTAAGCTCGGTGAAGAAATTGACGATAAAGTAGAAGTTGTTGATGGAATTCAGGCTGGCGATCTCATCTATGATTAAGTTTACAAACGTCTCCAAGGAGTATAAAATTGACGAGGGATATACCTTCTTCGCCTTAAAAAAAGTCAATCTTGAGATTAAGGAAAAAGAGTTTGTTTCCATTATGGGGCCTTCTGGTTCAGGCAAATCAACCTTGATGCACCTGATTGGTCTTTTGGATCGACCAACCAACGGGCAGATTTACATTGCCAATAAAGAAATATCAAAGATATCGGATGATGAAATTTCTCGTCTGCGCAATGAGTTCGTCGGTTTTGTTTTTCAGCAGTTCAATCTCATCTCTAAACTGACAGTTTTTGAAAACGTAGTCCTACCAACTATTTATTCCAGGCGGTCTTTAGACTTCTCTCCCCAAGAAAGAACCTTAGAAATTCTTACAAAGTTTGGCCTAAAGGACAAAATTAATTCTTATCCGAATAAGCTTTCCGGCGGTCAACAACAGCGAGTGGCCATGGCTCGGGCGTTGATAATGAAGCCGCGGTTAATTTTGGCCGATGAACCGACCGGCAATCTTGACTCGAAAACAGGTCATGAAATTATGATGCTTTTGGAAAAATTAAACAAAGAGGAAAAGATTACGATAGTTTTAGTTACCCATGAAGTCGATATTGCCAAGTATGCTAAAAGGACAATCAAGATTAGAGACGGGATGATTGAGAATTAGGAGTTAAGAGTTAACTAGGTGGTTATGAAGAATTTTATTTTTATTTTTAAATCAGCGATTGAGGATTTTTCAAGAAATAAACTGCGGACGTTTTTAACCAGTTTAGGAATTTTAATCGGTATTTTTGCCGTGGTTGTCCTTATGGCTTTAGGACTGGGACTAAAAAAATATATCTCTGACCAGTTTGAAACTATGGGTAAAAACTCTCTTTTTTTAGTACCAGGGAGAGTTTTGTCGGGTGGTAGTTTTACTGGTAGTGTTTCATCTGTTTCGGGTCGATTTGACGACCGAGATTTACAAACTCTAAAAAAAATAAATAACATTATTGGTGTTGCTCCACTAGCCTTTAAATCGACAAAGATTAAAGGATTATTAAAGGAAGATTATGGCGACATTATGTTTTCCTCAGAAACATTTGCCGATATTATGGGGCTCGAGATTGATACGGGTAGGTTTTTTGACAAATCTGACGTTTCTAAAAAAACTAAGGTAATCGTAATAGGAAGCAAGATTGCTACTGATTACTATGGATCGATTGAGGAGGCGATCGGAAAAAAAATTACCATTGACAATGTAAAGTTTACCATTATCGGGGTGACTAAATCTAAAGGAGGAGGTGGAATGGGAGGGTTTGATTATGACAAATATCTTTTTGCTCCTTACACAACCGGATTTATTTTTAATCCGGATAAAAGATTTTTCAGGCTCTCGGTTAAAGTAAAAAACGAAAATTACATTTCCCAAGTAAAAGAAGATATAAAAAAAGAGTTTTTGAAAAGATACAAAGATGAAGAATTCAGTATTGTTGAACCCACCGAATTAATGTCGGCGATCACGTCGATATTTTCGGTTTTGAATTTGATTTTGGTGGCAATTGCCGCCATTTCCCTTCTCGTCGGCGGAATCGGGATTATGAATATTATGTATGTGACGGTTTCGGATCGAATAAAAGAAATCGGTATTAGAAGGGCACTGGGCGCCCGAAAATCAGATATTTCATATCAGTTCTTAGCCGAGTCGGTGTTACTGTCGTCGATTGGCGGACTACTCGGATTAGGCTTTGCCTACCTGGGAGTTTTGCTGGCCGAAAGTTTTTTCCCCGCCTATATTGATCTTTTGACTGTCATAATTGCCCTTGGCGTTTCTTCGGCGATCGGTATCACCTTTGGGGTTTTTCCGGCGAGGAAAGCAGCCAACCTCGAGCCGGTCGAGGTGATAAGATATGAGTAAAAAATCTCAAATCTCAAATCTTAAATCTTTAAATTAAATCCAAAGTTCAAAGTTCAAATGACAAATAAAATCCAAATTTCAAAATCCAAAAGACAAGAATAACTTTTCAATCGTTTAAACGATCGAAAAGTTGTTTAATTGAGTAATTCTAAATGATTTTTACGTTGGGATTGGATCTTTTACTTCGTTTAGGATGACTAAATGAATAAAAATGTAAATTATTTACGACGACTTCGTCGTCTAGATTCTTCGCTACGCTCAGAATGACTATATGTCATCCTGAAGGAACGAAGTGACTGAAGGATCTAGCGAAACGTAGATAAATCTTTAAAATTAGGATTCTTACTCTTAATAAGAGCAATCTTTTTTCTTCTTACCCAGCCTTTAATTTTCTTCTCAATAGTAATTGCTTCTTTTGGAGCTGGAAATTCTTCGAACCAAACTAATTTAAACAAACGATATTTATTGCTAAAAAAATTTACGGAAATACCTTTTTTATGTTCTTCTATTCTTTTTTGAAGATTATTAGTTATACCTGTATATAAAACAGTATTCTCGTAGTTAGTAATAATATAAACAAAATATCTTTCATCCATTAATAACATTTTACGCTCCTTTCAGTCGCTAGATCCTTTACCCATGAACCAGCCCCGACGTAACGTCGGGACGGTTCAGGGTTTCGCACTCCGAAACCCTGTTTGGGTAGATGCCTCGAGCGCCACAGTGGGATACCCCACGTGGTGTCCCATAAGCTCGAGGAGTGCTTCACTTTGACCCGCTTAGCGGGTCGTCGTTCAGGATGACAAGTTAGGAGGCTGTTGGCATTTGGGGCAAAAAAAGGAACCGCGACCGTGATGTTTAACTCTTTTAATAATCGTTTTGCAAACGAAGCACGGTTTTCCTTCTCTTTGATAAACAAGAAAATGTCTTTGGTGGCCGCCTTTTTCGCCGGTCGGCAGGATAAATGCTTCGTCAGCTCCTGATGAACCTTTGTCTTTGATTCCTTCTTTGATTACTTTAAGAATCGCCTGGTAAAGATTTTTAATCTCTTCTTCTTTTAAAGAATTAGCTGGACGTAAAGGATAAATTTTAGAAATAAATAAGGAGTCGTTAGCGTAAATATTACCAATCCCTGTCATTTTATCCTGATCCATCAAAACTATTTTTATCAATTTTTTAGTTGATTTTAAAATTACAGTTAAGTACTTAACTGTAAATTCTTTCGATAGAACATCAATCCCTTTTGGCTTCAACGGTTCATTACTGATTTTTATCCAGCCAAATTTGCGAAGGTCGTTGAAAAACAAACCGCTGCCGTCTTGGAATTTTATAACTACTCTAGTCGTATTGGCAGGCATTTTGTTTCCGCCGGTAAAAGGAATAATATTTTTAAAAACAGCGTGATTGATGTCAGGAGAAAAAAGAATTTGACCGGATAATTTAAAATGAATATTTAAATAATTATTATGTAGGGGTCGATCGTGATCGACCCGAATTAATTTTATAACCAAAACCTTTCCATAACGATCAACAGAAACAATTTTACGATTTAAAGCATCTTCTTTTTTGCCAATGAAGTTTTTTGGAGATAAAATTTTAATATCGGAAATAGTTTTACCAAGGATATTGGGTTCGAGATTTCTTTTAATGGTTTCAACCTCAGGAAGTTCGGGCATAAATAATAAAGTCAAAAGTTAAAAGTTAGAATTCAAAAATTAAAGTAAAAAGTCATCCCGATTTAATCGGGATTAATTTTGACTTGTATTTTTGACTTTTGCCTTTTGAATTTTGACTTTTAGATTAATAAAGTTTAATATTTTTCTTCTGAATTTTTCTTTACTAAACCTTTCTGCGGTTTTTCTCGCTTGTTTTCTCATTTCTAAATATTTCTTTTCCGATAAACTCGTTAGCTCGTTAACTTTTTTAACGAGCAAACTTTTATCTAACCGGTCAAACAGGAATCCATTTTCCCCATCAATGACATATTCTGGGATGCCGCCGCCGCGATAGGCGATTACCGGTAGACCCCAACCCATTGCTTCAACCGGAGCGATACCAAATTCTTCGTCGACCGAGGCAAATAAGAAAGCTTTGGCATTTTGGTAAATTTTAGTTAGTTCTTCGTCGCTTAGATTACCAAGGAATTCCACGGTTGGTCCGGCAATCGATTGTAAGTATTTCTCATCGCGACCGGTACCGACGATTTTTAAATTAAACTGGGCCTGATTAGCAGCTTGGATTAAAACATCGACGTGTTTGGCTCTAGCCAATCGCGATACGGTTAAGAAATAGTTATTTAATTGATCGGTTAACGGGTTAACGAGTTTTTGGGGAATGCTAACTGGTGGATAAATAACAGTAGAGTTGCGGCGGTAAAATTTTTGGATTCTTCTTTTAGTTTCTTCGGAGTTGGCGATAAAGTAGTCGGCTCGTTGAGAAGATAGGTAATCCCAAATTCTGAGGTGGTGGTTAATTAAGTTGCCATAGATTTTAATAGGCCAGTATTTTTGCCACTCAATAGCGGTTTCGTATCCGTAAAGATAACGGGGCGGGTGATGAACATAGGAAATATGGATGGTGGGTTTTTCGCCCATAGGGCGATCATCCTTTGGGCGATTTGTTTTTATTCCTTTACTCATCCAGCTACCCGAAGAGGAAATGACTAAATCATATTTTGAAAAATCAAAACTTTCCCAGATTAGCGGGGTAATAAATCTTAGCGGCGAATACAATTTATTAATAATCGGGATT
>PEUF01000040.1:5736-6983 GCA_002780795.1 Candidatus Roizmanbacteria bacterium CG02_land_8_20_14_3_00_36_15
GAAAGATTTTTTTTAAGGCAACAAGAACTCTTTCGGCACCGCCAAATTCGCGTAGTTGATCGTGGACAATGGCGATTTTCATGAAACAATTATACCAGGACGCCCAGGCGATTGACTCAAAACAGGTATTTTCGAACCTTTTTTTAGGTAGAATATTTATATGAACTTAATTAATGTGCTAATCTTGGGAATTGTTGAAGGAATTACTGAATTTTTGCCGATCTCTTCAACGGCGCATTTAATACTAGTTAGTAGGTTATTAAACATTCCCCAGACCGATTTTCAAAAATTTTTTGAGGTGTTTATCCAGGCCGGAGCGATTTTGGCGGTCGTAGTCATTTACTTGAGATATGTTTTAACAAATAAGCGGTTAATGACAAAAGTCATTGCCTCATTTTTCCCGACGGCCACGGTCGGTTTTATTCTCTATAAAATCATTAAAAATATCTTTTTCGTGTCGACCTATTTAATGGGCTGGGCATTTTTTATTATCGGCCTAGGATTTTTACTGGTCGAATACTTAGTTAAAAATAAGAAAATCAAACTTGTTCAATCAATTAAACGATTAAACTATAAAACGGCAATCATCATTGGTTTAGTGCAGTCTTTAGCCGTTGTTCCCGGAGCGTCTCGTGTAGGAGTGGTTCTTTTGGCGATGATGATCATGGGTTTTCGGCGAGACGAATCAGCCCTCTATTCATTTTTATTGGCGGTACCGACCATCCTGGCCGCCGCGGCTTATGATCTTTATAAATCAAGGAATTTGTTGACGGCTTCATCGACGAATATTGCTTTATTAGCGATCGGTTTTCTCGTTTCTTTTGTTAGTGCTTATTTTGTTGTTCGCTGGTTCATTAGATATCTACAAAACAAAACCTTAATTAACTTTGGGATTTATCGAATCGGACTTGCTATAATATTAATGCTGTCTCCGTAGTTCAATGGATAGAATAAGGGCTTCCGGAGCCTTTGATGGGAGTTCGATTCTCCCCGGGGACACTGTAAATTTGACAATTTAGAACAAATTTACAGTGTAAACACCAGGGTTTACCCTGAGCGAAGGGACGTTGGACGTACCGAAGTCGAAGGGCTCGTAGTTCAGTTGGTAGAACGCCGCATTCGCATTGCGGAAATCAGGGGTTCGATTCCCCTCGAGTCCACCAATCGCAACTTTCGCCGTTTTGGGAAAGGATTGCCTCGCGGCTTCGCCGCTCGGCATTCGGGCTTTGCGCCTTGCGCAAAGCCAT
>PEUF01000024.1:0-345 GCA_002780795.1 Candidatus Roizmanbacteria bacterium CG02_land_8_20_14_3_00_36_15
AGCGCCAATATTAAACCAGGAGAAATGTTGGGAATCGGTGACACCACTAGTGATTGGCAGTTTATCAAAACTTGTGGATGTGCCGGAGCAATGGGAAACGCCAGCGAAGAACTAAAAAAATTAGTTTCAACAAAAGGTAAACAATTTTCTCATATCGGTAAATCAGTCGATGAAAATGGAGTTTTAGACATTTTTAATTACTTTTCTTTATAAACTCTTTACTTACTCATCATTGCAGCGATAATGTTTTTCGGCACCTCTTCGTAGTGCGATGGTTCCATGTAGAAAAACCCCCGACCTTCAGTTAAAGATCTAATCACAGTCGCATAGCCTGACAACTCAGCC
>PEUF01000024.1:370-18003 GCA_002780795.1 Candidatus Roizmanbacteria bacterium CG02_land_8_20_14_3_00_36_15
TCAGCCAGTGGTACATAGCTTTTAATAACAACTGCTCTACTTCTTTTTTCCGTACCTATAATTTTGCCTCGGCGACTGGATATATCGCCGATCACTGAACCCATGAAGTTTTCGGGAACAGTTACCTCAAGTTTCATGATCGGTTCAATTAAGGTTAATCCAGCACGCTTAGCGCCATTTTGAAGAGCCATCGAACCGGCAATTTTAAAGGCAATATCGGAAGAATCGACGTCGTGGTAACTTCCATCAAATAGGGTCGCCTCAAGATCAACTATAGGGAAACCCAGAAGAACACCCTTATCCATTGCCTCGATTATCCCTTTTTCAATTGGCGAAATAAACTCTGAAGGAATCGCCCCTCCTTTTATCTTATTAACAAACTTAAAACCTTCACCTCGGTTAAGCGGTTTCATTTTAATTAAACAGTGGCCATACTGACCGTGACCACCGCTTTGCTTGATATACTTTCCTTCCGCCTCGGTTTCTTTTGTAATTGTTTCTTTATAGGCTACCTGAGGTTTGCCGACGTTGACATTCATTCCCATCTCTCGTTTCATCCTGTCAACCAAAATCTCCAGATGAAGCTCGCCCATACCAGACATAATAGTCTGACCGGTTTCTTGATCTATTTTTACTTTAAAAGTAGGGTCCTCTTCCGCCAAGCGCTGGAGAGAATAAGATAGTTTTTCCTGGTCGGCTTTAGTCTTAGGTTCAATCGCTAGTGATATTACCGGTTCAGGAAAAATAATTTTTTCTAATAAAATTTGATCGTTTTCATCGGCTAAAGTGTCACCCGTCTTTGTTTCTTTTGGACCAACGAGGGCAATAATCTCACCGGCAAAAGCCTTATCAATTTCTTCACGATGATTAGCATGCATCAATAGTAATCGACTAACTCTCTCACGTTTTTTAATATTAACGTTGTAGATATACGACCCCGACTCAAGTGTTCCAGAGTAAACTCGGATATATGTCAGCTTGCCTACATGGGGATCAAGTTGGATTTTAAAAGCTAAAGCTGAGAATTTTTCTTCATTAATCAACTTTCTAACTTTTGGCTCATTGGTTAATGGATCGACTCCTTTCATCTGTGCCAGATCGACTGGAGAAGGTAAGTAGTCGACAATCGCGTCAAGAACGGGTTGAACGGCTTTATTACGCAGTGAAGTGCCACAATAAACAGGAATCAGCTTATAAGCAATGGTCGCTTTTCTCAATGCTTGTTTTAACTCTTCTGCTTTAATTTCTTCATTATTAAGATATTTATTAAGTAATTTATCATCGGTCTCGGCAATCGTCTCAACCAGTTTAGCCCTGGCCGCCATCACTTTGTTCTTTATGTCGTCAGCTACACCGTCTTTTATACTATATTCTGCCCCTTCATTATCTTTATCCCATATTAGACTCTTTAAAGTTAAGAGATTAATCACTCCTTTGAAATCGTGTTCTTTACCGATCGGATAGACCATCACTGCCGGCTTAGCCCCCAATCGTTCAACGATTTCTTTTACCGTAGCTCCAAAATCGGCTCCCAGTTTATCCATTTTATTAATAAAACAGATTCTCGGCACCTTATATTTATCCGCTTGTCGCCAAACGGTTTCTGATTGGCTCTGGACTCCCTCTTCCGCATCAAAAATCACCACACCACCGTCAAGTACGCGCAAGGATCTTTCTACTTCGGCGGTAAAATCGACATGGCCGGGGGTATCAATAATATTGATTCTCACTCCATGCCAAAAAGTGGTCGTCGCCGCCGACATAATAGTTATACCTCGCTCTCGTTCTTGAGGCATCCAATCCATCTGGGTTGTTCCTTCATCAATATCGCCTATTTTATAGGTCTTACCCGTATAAAAAAGAGTCCTCTCGGTCGTCGTAGTTTTTCCTGCGTCGATATGAGCAATAATCCCAATATTACGGATTTTATCTAAAGGAACATTCCTGTTTTTGGTAATAATACTTTGTTGAGCCATGATTATTTATTAGAAACTAGAAATTGGTTAATAGAAACTTGAAGTTAGTTAGGAAGTTGGAAGCTGGAAATTAGAAAAAACCTTTTTTCATTCTCTAATTTCAAAACTCGTTTCTATTTTCCAATAACTATCTTCTAATCACTACCACTTAAGATGGCTAAACGCCCTATTCGCTTCCGCTAACTTTTCAGTCTGGGCTTTTTTAGCCACCGCTTGTCCCTGGTTTTTTGAAGCTTCTAAAAGTTCTGTATAAAGCTTATCAGTAAAGGTATGAAATTCCTTATTTGGCTTTGAGCGAGCCGCCTCAATAATCCAGTTCAAAGCTAGAAAAAGTTTTCTATCTCGTCTCACCTCAATCGGCACCAAATAAGAAGCTCCACCAAGTCTCCTTGGTTTTACTTCATGGTTTGGAGCAACATTACGTATTGCCTCCTCCAAAATCTGAAGAGGTTCTTTATTTTCTTTTTTTAACCGTTCCAAGACCCCGTAAACCAACTGCTCCGCCACTGATTTCTTCCCATCTACCATAATATAATTAATTAATTTTATTACCTCAAAACTTTGATAGAGAGGATCTGGTTTTATCTGTCTTTTTTTGTAAAGATAACGCGGCATTAGTAAAAATTTTAAATTTTAAATTTCAAATTTTTAAGTAGCTTTTGCTTGTTCTGGCTTAGTTCCATATTTTGACCTTGATGACCGTCTTCTCTCCACACCGGCGGTGTCAAACTTACCTCGAATTATATGGTATTTAACACCGGGAAGATCTTTGACTCTCCCTCCTCTAATTAAAACGATTGAATGTTCGGCCAGATTATGACCAATTCCCTGAATATAAGCGGTGACCTCAATCTTATTTGATAACCTGACTCTCGCTACTTTTCTTAAAGCAGAGTTTGGCTTTTTAGGCGTCATTGTTCTTACCACCGTACAAACACCTCGTTTAAAAGGATTGTTTGTTTCTAGATATCTTCTTTTAACAACGTTAAAACTCGACTTTAGGGCAGCTGATCTTGTTTTTTTAAGTCTTCTCTTCCGTTTTTTCTTCAGTAATTGGTTGATTGTGGGCATAAGTATTTAAAAATTTGCCATAATATTTTTCTATTAACTCGGCTGTGACCGGAATTAATCTTCCGATTATAACATTTTCTTTGAGGCCGAGCAAGTAATCTACCTGACCCTTAATCGAAGCAGTAGTCAAAACATTAGTGGTTTGCTCAAAGGAAGCGGCCGACAACCATGATTCAGTATAAATCGCTGATCTGGTTATCCCTAAAATAGAAACTTTGCCAATTGCCGGTTTTTCACCTTGAGCCAAGATTTTTTTATTTTCTTCCTCAAATCTAATTCTGGAAACGACTTCTCCTTTAATAAAAGGAGTGTCGCCTTCGTCTTCAATAATAATTTTATCACTCATCTTTCTGATTATCGTCTCAAAATGTTTATCGTGGATTGGGATACCTTGTGATTCATAAACCTTTTGGACTTCGTTGAGAAGATAAAGCTGAGCCTCTCTTAAACCTTTAATCGCTAAAATATCATGAACGTTTAAATAACCCTCAGATAAAGCCATTCCTACCGTTACCAATTGATCGTCTTTAATTTTGAGTTTCTGTGACATGGGAATAATAAATTCCTGTTCGCGAGGATTCTCCTTACTGGTTGTCTTTATCTTAATGTAATAAAGTTCTTTATCAGTATCTTCTTTTATCTCGGCTCTACCATCAAACTCAACGATTGGCGAAACAACCTTTGGTGTCCGAGTTTCAAATAACTCTTCTACCCTTGGTAATCCTTGAGTGACGTCGGCAATAACGATTCCACCAAAATGTCTTACCCGCATCGTTAGTTGGGTCCCTGGTTCACCAATTGACTGAGCCGCCATGACACCAACAGGAACACCAATCTCAACTACTTTATTAGTAGATAGATCAACCCCATAACACTTCTGGCAAATACCGTATCTGGCTTTACAGTATAGAGGTGAACGGACAACTATTTTTTCGACTTTGTTTTTTTCAAATAGGACAATTTTTTCTTCGTCGACCAATTCCCCTGCATGAACAATCAGTTGTTTTGATGTTGAATAAACATCTTTGGCTAAAAATCGGCCTTTAATTCTTTCCTTAAACTTTTCTCCCCGTTCTTCTAAGGTTTTAACCACTAAACCATTTTGCGTTGAACAGTTTTCCTCTTTTATAATAACGTCGTGGGCCACATCGACCAAACGACGCGTCAGATAACCGGCATCGGCCGTCTTCAAAGCTGAATCTGTTAACCCTTTTCTTGCTCCTCGGGCAGAGATGACATATTCGAAAATTGATAGGCCTTGACGATAGTTCGATTTGGTAGGAACCTCAATAATTTTACCTAGCGGATCAACCACCAGACCTTTAATCGCTGATAACTGTTTCAGTTGCTCTCTTGAAGCTCTTGGGCCACCTGATTTAATCGCCATCATCACCGGGTTTTCTTCCCCTAAACTATGCCAGGTTTTATCGGCCAGTTTTTCAGTAACATTGATCCATAGCTTATTAGAATAACGTTTTTTCTCTTCAAGAGTCAGTAAACCATGTTCATAATTTTTCTCGATTTTTTTTATTTCTATTTCCGTTTGATTAATAATTTCGTCTTTTTCTCCGATTACTTTACAGTCGAAAACGGAAAACGACAAACCACCTGAAACCGTCGCTCCCCAAAAACCGATATTTTTCAGCTCATCGATCAACACTCCCACTCTGACTTCGTCAAAAATCTTCATCGCTCTAATAATGATGGTTTTCAAGTCTAAAGCTTTAATCTCCTTGTTAATATATCTTAATTCTTGAGGAAGACTTTGATTGAAAATTACTCTTCCCGCCGAAGTTTTTAATATCTGGCTGTTAATTCTGACAAAAATCGGTTCGCGTAGTTGCACTTTATGAAGATAGTAAGCGTTGATAACATCTTCTTCATTAGCAAAAAAATTAATTTCCTCGTCTTTGGTCTCGGCTAAATTGTTATCAATGGTGGTAATATAATAACAACCAACTGCCATTTCTTTGTTTGGTAAAACAATAGGTGATCCATCGGCTGGTTTTAAAAGGTTGTGGTAGGGTAACATTCTTGCTTTTACCTCCTCGATAGATTTTTTAGACAGAGGAACGAAAACACCCATAGCGTCACCATCAAAATCAGCGTTATAACCAGCGCAGACGGTCGGATGTAATTTAATTGCGTAAGAATCGGTTAAAACCGGATAGAAACCGAGAATCGATAACTTATGGAGGGTCGGAGCTCGGTTAAGGAGAACCGGATGATCTTTTGTTATTTCGGCTAAAATATCATAAACCACCGGTTCTTTTTTATCCAAAAAATCCTTAGCGCTTTTAATATTCGGTGCTAACCCTCTAATGATCACTTCATGAAGCAAAAATGGTTTAAAAAGCTCGATCGCCATATCTTTTGGGATACCACATTGGTCTATTTTTAAATCCGGGCCAACAATAATAGTTGATCTCCCTGAATAATCAACTCTTTTCCCCAGCAGATTTTGTCTGAATCGTCCCTGTTTGCCTTTTAAAATATCCGATAATGACTTCTGAATTTTTGACGCCGCTCCTTGGGTTCGGGCTCTACCCCTTGATTTCTGCAGATCGATCAAAGAGTCGATCGCTTCCTGCAACATTCTTTTTTCATTACGTAAGATTATCTCCGGTGCCCCTAGATCGATTAACTGTTTTAAACGATTGTTCCTGTTAATTACCCGGCGATAAAAATCGTTTAGGTCTGAAGTGGCGAACTTTCCACCTGGTAGCTGAACGACCGGACGTAGATCAGGAGGTATTACCGGTAGGACCGTAAAAATCATCCATTTGGGAAGAATTTCCGCTTTAATAAAGGCTTCTAGGGTACGGATTCTTTTCAAAAGCTTGTTTCTTTTTTCTCCCTTAACCTCATCTAGTTGTTTAAGACAGTCATTATACTCTTTATTAATATCTAAGCTGGAAAGAACTTCATAGATCGTCTCTGCCCCCATGCCAACAACAAGGAACCCATCGATATTCTTTTCTTTAAAGAAAAGAAAGTCGTCTTCTTCGATCGTATCAAAGGTTGATAAATTTTTAGCTGTCTTTATCAGTCGATTATAAAAAGCGGTTTTTTGGGCTTTCTGATCAATCTCTTTATCTGTAAGCAGTTTTATCTGTTCTCTCTCTTTAAAGTTGATTTCCTGTCTAGTAATTTCTTTTTGCTCTGAATTGCCAATTTTTTCTAACAGTTTTTCTCTTTGTTTGGAAAACTCATCTTTTATTTTTGCCTCTTCTTTTTTATAAGTTTCCTGAAGTTCCTTGAGAACGGTTTTCTTTTCTAGCTCTAAGACTTTGATGGCACTTTTCTGTTTTTCTTTATCAACAGATTTAACTAAATAAAGAGCGTAATAAATAATCCTCTCTAAAGATTGGGTTGGAAGATTAATAATTGTTCCTAATGTTGATGATGATCCTTTAAAATACCAGATGTGGGCTATGGGAGAAGCAAGTTTAATATGTCCCATTCTTTCTCTTCTTACTGCCGAGGTAGTAATCTCAACGCCACAGCGGTCGCAAACAATCCCCTTATAACGAATTCTTTTGTATTTACCACAGTAACATTCATAGTCTTTGGTCGGACCAAAGATTTTTTCGTCAAATAAACCGTCTTTCTCCGCTCTGAAAGTCCGGTAATTGATTGTCTCCGGTTTAGTCACCTCTCCATATGACCATTTGAGTATCGCTTCCGGAGAAGCTAAACCGATTTTTAAGCCAGAAAAATCAACTAAATTGAGATCATCCATTATTTAATATAATCAATTGATAATCCTAAGGCATTTAGTTCTTTAACCAGTACATGAAATGATTCGGGTACGCTCGACTGGGGAATATCAATTCCTTTGATAATTGATTCAAACGCCCTTGTTCGTCCTCTAACATCATCACTTTTTATCGTTAGCATCTCTTGGAGAGTATAGGGAACACGGTGGGACTCCAGCGCCCAAACCTCCATCTCTCCGAATCTTTGACCACCCATTTGTGATTTTCCTCCTAATGGTTGTTGGGTAACTAAAGAATATGGTCCGACCGAGCGGGCATGAAACTTGTCCTCAACCATGTGAATTAATTTCATGATGTAGCTGACACCGACTAAAACTTTTCTCTCATAAGGTTCACCGGTCTGGCCGTCAAAAAGTTGCACCTTACCATCAATCGGTAAACCCAATTTTTTTAATTCATTAGTGATAAATTCTTCTCGAATTCTTTCAAAAACAGGCACTGAAATATTTAAGTTGTTCTGTTGACTGATTAATCCCATTAAAGCCTCGAAAAGTTGTCCAAGGTTCATCCTCGAGAGAATTGAAAGAGGTGATAAGATAACATCAACCGGCGTACCATCCTTAAGATATGGCATCTCCCACTCTGGCAGAATTCTTGAGATAACGCCTTTATTACCATGTCGTCCAGCCAATTTGTCTCCAACCGATATCTTTCTTAAACTGGCTGTATTAACAATAATCCTTTGGATTATGCTCGGTTCTAACTCGTTAGGATCTTTTTTTGAATCGATTACGCCGAGGTTGACGACTGTTCCCTGCTTTCCATACGGTAGGCGCAGCGATGTGTCTTTGACGTCTTTAGCCTTTTCACCAAAAATCGCTCTTAATAATCTCTCTTCGGCTGTCAACTCCTTTTCTCCTTTAGGGGCCACTTTACCTACTAAAATATCGCCTCCCTCGACCTCGGTTCCCACCACCACCAAACCTTCTTTATCCAGATTTTGTAAAACTTCTTCACGAACATTAGGAATATCTCGAGTCAATTCTTCTGCTCCCAGTTTGGTATCAACCAAATCGGCAACAAATTCTTCCATGGTAATTGAAGTAAGAACATCTTCTTTTACCAGTCTTTCGGAAACGACAAATCCGTCTTCGTAACCAAGACCATTAAGAGAGGTATAGGCAACCACTAGATTTTGACCAAGAGCTAAATGACCATTGTCGGTCGCCGGACCGTCAATTATCACCTGACCTTTTTTGACTCTTTGTTTAAGATCAACCTTTGGCCGTTGATCAAAAACAACGTCTTTATTAGTTCTTTGATATCTTTCTAGTTGATATTGATAAGTCTTTCCGCTCTTGCCTTTTAAAATAATCTGTTCGCCGTCGACATACTGAATCGATCCGTCTTCGGGAGCCAAAACAGTTCTTGCCATTGAAAGAGCGATTTTTTTCTCCAAACCGGTACCAACTAAAGGCTGTTTAGGACTAATAAGAGGAACGGCCTGACACTGCATATGGGTTCCCATTAATGCTCGGCTGGCATCATCGTTCTGCAAAAAAGGAATCAAGCCGGCTGAGGCACCAACAATCTGTCGAGGAGAAATGTCAATTAAGTCTAATTTATCAATCGCCACCTCTACTAATTCACCACCATATCGAGCAACAACATTTTCTTCAATAATATAGTTGTTTCTGTCGATCTTAACGCTGTCTGAAGTAATATAATACCGTTCCTCATCGTCAGCCGGAAGATAAACAATCTCATCTGATATCTTAACTTTGATCCGTTTACCGTCTTTCTCTTTAGTTAATTTTCGGTATGGAGTCTCTATAAAACCGTATTTATTAATTTTGGCATATAAGGAGAGATAGGTAACAACACCGATGTTGGGACCCTCGGGCGAGCGAATCGGGCAGATCCTACCATATTGGGATGAGGAAATATCACGAATTGAGAAGGCGGCTCTTTCTTTTTCTATTCCGCCAGGTCCGCCGACCGTCACCCTTCTTAGGTTGTCTAACTCGGATAAGGGATTGGTTTGATCGACTATAGTCGAGAGTTGGTTGGTCCGATAAAAGGAGTTAATGCTAACGGTCAAAGGTTTAGAGTTAATTACCTGGGCAGGAGTAACGTTTAGTTCTCCGGCCACTAAACTCATTCTTTCTTTGATTTCTCTCTCTACTCGAAGCATACCGACCCTGATACCATACATACCTACCAGTTCGTCTACCGTCCGCAGATAACGATTGCTTAAATGGTCAATGTCATCAAACTGACCTTTGCCAATAGTTAAATTTAATAAATATTTAATTGTCTCGATTAAATCTGTTTTACTTAATAGGTGGTTTTCATTGTTAATCGGTAGATTGAGACCAAGTTTTTTATTAATTTTATATCGACCCACGTCGGCCAAAGAATAACGACGACTGTTGAAAAAAAGACTATTTAATGTATCATAAGCATTCTCCAGAATTAGCGGTTCGCCTGGTTTAATTTTCCGGTAAATCTCCAGAGCCGCTTCATCTTTGTTGTGCGTGTGATCTTTTTTAAAAGTGAGTGAAAGATATTTTTCGACTAATTGTTTATCAAGATTATTAAAATGAGCCAATAGCTCATTATTGGTCTCACTGTCAAAAACCTTTAAAAAAACCGTTGCCAAAAACTTTCTTCTTTTATTGACTTTCATTTCAATTAAATTATTCTTATTAAGAGTAATATCCATCCAAGCACCGATATATGGTCTTATCTCGGCGTTATACAACGTTTGTCGGGTTGTCTTATCAATCTCGGCTGTAAAATAAACTCCCGGAGAACGAGCGATTTGGTTGATGATCGCCCTTTCAATACCGTTAATGATAAAAGTCCCCCGATCGGTCATTTTAGGAAGATTAAAAAAGTAGACGTCCTGTGTTTTTTCGCTACCGGTCTTTTTATTAAGTAAAGTTAGTCTTAAATAAACCGGCACATCGTAGGTCAGCTTTTTTTCTAAGCATAAAGCGAGATCGTAGCGTGGTTCTCCAAAATAGATATTTTTAAACGAAAGGTTAAACTTTTTCCCGGTGTAATCGTCGATCGGAAAAAATTCATTAATAATTTTCTTAATATCTTGATCAATGAACTTCTTCCAAGATAGCTTTTGAATTTCAATTAGATCTAGTTTTTCTAATTCTTTATCTTCTTTACCTAAGAAAAGTTTTTTTCGGGGTCTAATAAAAGGTTTGTCGGTCTTAGTCATCTTAAGATAAGTCAACAATAAAAAAACCCCTTGCCCAAAAGGGGGAGAATTTTTTTATAAAAAGTTCTAATAACTATACCTCACTTACTTTAAAAAGTCAAGCGCTTCTTGAAAAGCATGTTTATCTGAAGAATAAGTAAGGGTTTTTTCTATTTCTTCCTTTGAAACAAACTTTGCTTCACTCATCTCCCAGTCGTGATTGGATGGATTACCGGAAACATATTTCATTAGAAAATAATAGACGGTTTTTTTAATTAAACAATCGCCAAACCGATAGGAATAAAAAGTCTTGATTGGTTTATTGTTAACAATTTTTGTTTTTACCCCGCCTTCCTCTTCTACCTCACGCAGTGCGGCGGTTTCCAGCGATTCGGTTAAATCCTTATCGCCAACTAACCCTTTAGGAAAAACCCAGCCCTTATGTTGACTATGCTGGCAGATGAGCCATAAATAATTTCGAATTTCGAATTTCGAATTTCGAATTTTTTTGTAAACGATTCCCCCCGCCGAAGTTTGATATATAACCTTCATATTTTTATTTTTGATATTTAATATTTGACATTTAGTATTTTTACTTATAATATTGCCCTCCCATTTGATAGTCAAAAATCGGTTTTTTGATCGGTCCAAAAAAAAGTTGATACAAAAGAGCTCTGCCCGATTTATAAATCGTCATTAACAGTCCTTCTTTCTCAAATCGCCTTGTTGATACGTAAAGAATTGGTTTGGGAAAAACCTTAAATCTGGCTTTTTTTCTCCAGGCCCGCTGAATTAAATCAAAGTCTTCGCCAAAAATGATTTTTTCGTCAAAGCCTCTTAACCCTTCAAACAGTTCTTTTTTTATGATGATGCAGGGTCCATTTGCGCCTGGTTTTATCTTCTGGAAAATGGACATTCCTAAATTAACTAAAGTTAAGGCGATTTTCCCTGTCAAACCACTGGTCTTTGGTCTGTTCCAAACAGTAGTTATGTCAAGATTATATCCAATTATTTTTTCTTTAATTTTTTTAATGAAGTTTTTTTCGATCTCCACGTCGGCGTCAAAAAAAATTAAAAATTTTCCTTGGGTAAACGTTGATCCATAATTTCTTCCTACGCTAACATTTTTACATTTATGAACTATAAATCTAAAATTAGGAATTCTATTAATAAATCTTTCTGCTCTTTCTTTGGTGTTGTCGGTAGACTGACCGTCAACAACGATTATTTCGAAATCTTTGTCTGTTTGTTTTTCTATTGAAGTTAAAAGAAGAGGTAAATCTTTTTCTTCGTTAAGGGTGGGAATAATGATGGAAAAAAAAGGCTGATCCATGCGGTGGGGGCGAGATTCGTCCCGATGGACGCGGAGGGTACAGGATTCGAACCTGTGCTTCCTTTTCAGGAGAACGGTTTTCGAAACCGTCGCTTTGAACCGCTCAGCCAACCCTCCGCGCCAATCGGGATTCGAGACTGGCCCGTTCAACCACTCTGGCACCCCACCTTTCAGATAATTCCGACACGTCTCCAACATGTTATATTATATATAATACATATAATGAATTGGCCAGTTTTAACGATATTTATCATTTTTGGACTGAGTCGTTTCCTCTTTTTAGCTAAGTTTCCTCACTTCTATGACAGCCCGGAGTATCTAAGATTATCGCAAGAAAAAAACCTGGCAACCGCTTTGCAAAAATCTCACGAGTCAATCCATCCAGTTTATCTATTTTTAATCCAAACCTCCCAGAAATTTTTTCATTCTATCAGTTTCATCTCCGCTTTTTTTGGACTATTGGGTCTTATTTATTTTTATTATTTAGTTAAAAGATTATTTGGCAAAAAAACCGCCTTTCTTTCACTGATTCCTCTCATCTTCTTCCCCCACTTTTGGCTTATTCAAACTAACATCATGCATGAATCCGTTGATCATTTCTTGCTAATAGTCAGTCTGCTTTTTTTTGATATTTTCCTGGAAAATAAAAAGTTAGTTAATCTTGTTTTCTCTTTGTTATTCTTTTTGGTCGCGGTCGTCAACTTTGTCGGCAATCTTATCTGGTTGCCGATATTTTTTGGCCTTTTCATTTTTAGAAGAAATAAGAAATATGACTTTAATTAAACATTTAATTAAATTAATTTCTCTGTATGGGTTTGAAAATATTTTTAAGAGCTGGTCTATTATTGATATCGTCCGCATCATAAGAAATTCACTGTTGATAATGATCAATGGCTACTCTTTTTTACTGCCTTTGTTAATTGTTGTTATTTTTATTAACTGGATAAGAAATAAAAACTGGCCAGAAATAATTTTTTTCTTCTCTTTTTTCATTCCTTTTTTTCTTACGGGCAGGTTCTGGTATGGTGGTTTATATGGCCGCTATGGTAGTTTTATCGCCTACGGTCTTGCCTTAATGATCGCTTTAATTCCTAATCGGATAATTTATTACTTAATGATTATTTCTATTATTATTGCCTTTATCCCTACTTTTATCGCCTATCAAAAATCACCGATCCCCTTGATCCAAAAAAAGCTAATTAGCCAAATTGACTTTACCAACAAAGACCTTATAATCCTTTCCGACTATCAACGACCGCAACTTACTTATCCGAACGGACTTTACATCAACGGTAATGACGAAGAAACCAAAACAGTTGAAAAAAAAATTCTGATGACGCTAAAAAACAATCGGAAAGTTTTTATCAGTCAACAGGCAATTACTTTCCCCTACTGGCAGTATGATGGCCAACAAATTCATATTATCTCCAAAAAAAACACTGGTAAATCGGTTTTAAATCAATTCCTTCACAATAAAAAATTAATTAAAGTCGCTGTAGAAGAAAAATATCCCTTCTTTTCTATTTATCAAATCAGATAAAATATAGTTTATGATTATCGGTACAGATCTTGACGATATTCTTGTTAGCTCAACTAGTGCGCTCATCAATTTTTATAATAACCAATATGGGACCGCTTACAAATTGTCTGATCACCGCCAATACGGGTTTTCTAAACTTTGGCACTGCAGCTTAAAGGAAGAAGTCGCTATAGTTTTGAAATTTTTCCGTTCACCCGCCTTCCACGAACTTAGGCCGATTCCGGAAGCGATTGATGCCATTAACCAACTAAGTGTTAAACACCAGCTATATGTCATCAGTTCACGACCTAATGCTCTCAAAAATATGACGGAGCAATGGGTTAATAAATATTTTCCCGGAAAGTTTGAGAAAGTTATCATTACTAATCAGTTTTCTAAATTAGGAGAGAAAAAAGTTAAAAAATCCGTGATTGCCCAACAACTCCAGATACGGATAGTAATTGAGGATAACCTGGAATACGCCTTTGATTACCTAGACTCTGATATTAAAGTTTATCTTTTTGATGAACCTTGGAATCAATCGAAAAAACTGCCGAAAAATATCGTCCGTGTCTCTGGTTGGCAAGAAGTCGTCAAAGATTTTAAAGCCAGCGGCGAACTTTCTTAACATAATCGCTATAACTTTTACCAAATTTACGTTTCAATCTAGGTTCTTCAAAATAAACGACCAATAAATGGAAAAAAAGAAACGCTGCTAAAGAATAAACCAACAATAAAATACTTCCCAGCAGAAAAAACTCGCCCAAGATAATTGTCGCGTATCCTGAATACATCGGATTTCTGCTAAATCGATAAAAACCCCGGCTGACTAAATTTTTCGGTGGATCGATCGGAACCGGCGTACCTTTACCTGAAATTAAAAATATAAAAATGCAGTATAAACATAGGGCGGCGCCGATATTGACGATTAAAAAACCGAGGATTTTAAAGATAAAAAAGTTATATTGGGGCAGTAAAAAATAATGATTAAGGTAAACCAAAGCTGTTGGGAGAGTTATGAAAGCAATAATAACAAAAAGGATTGCCAAAACCGTAGAAAGAATTCTCATATGTTTTAATCATACTAAAAAGGTTCGTATCCTTCGGTTTCACTCAGAATAAGTATCCAGTCCTTTTATGTATAATTCAAATATGATAGATTATCACACAACAGAAATTCTACCATCTGTTAGAAAAGCTATTATAAAAGGCAGCGTTGCTGCTCAGTTGGAAAAAGAAGGAAGGCGTTGGAGAATATCTTGGAATTCATCTGTAGCCAGTTATCAAGAAACTTTTAAACTTGTTTTTCCCAAAAAATTTAATGATTTTTTAAAAGAAAGAAAATGCATCAAAAAAGTTTATGCTTTAGATCTTATGAGTTCACCTGCTATGTTAAGTGGGTTAGAAATAGATGGAGGAGTAGCAATTGGTTTAGGTGATCTCTCAAATACAGAATTTGAAAAAGAGATGATTAACAAAAATATTGAATATATATATGGGAATTTGCTTACAAGGCAACCATGGAATGATATCGTTGGTTGGCTTAAAAGAAATAAGGCAGAAGGTTTTGATCTCATCACATGTAGGGCCGATATGATTAGAGCTCATATTAAGTATGTTCCTCCAAATCCGACTGTTTATTATGATCTTCTAAATAGGGCTTGGAATTTGCTAGATAAAAAAGGTGGTGTGCTTTTAGTCGATATACCTAAGTTTGTTTATACTAGTGGAATACATCAAAATTTAATAGATCAATGGTTACGTCGATTAGAAGAAAACCAAATTGAGTATAAATATGTACAAAATTCTGCGCTTAAATTAGTTAAAAATGCTAACTCTCCTAAATATCTTCCTACTTTGAATTAGTATTATTGATATGTTTAATTTGTTATAAATGAAAAAAAGCGCTCTTTGTTTAATAAATATTAAGATCTGAAACAAGCCACAACTAGGAATGTTACCGATTCAAATACCCTGCTAAAAATCAGGAGAAAATTTAAGAGAAGATTAGAACTTTTTATGCTCAAATATAAAAATGATTTGATTATTTCAAATGAGAGCCACCATTCATATAGATAATATTTCCGTTCAAGAATTTTGATTCATCGTTAATTATCATCAAGGTAGCATTTGCAATATCTTTAGGAGTCGATACTCTTCCCATCGGATTATTTTTGGCAAAGTTATTCCACATTTTATCGTTATTTCTTTCAAAAGTGTCCCACATTCCTATTGTTTTTGTAGTTCCTGGGCCAATTGCGTTTGTCCTTATCCCATATCTACCAAGATATAACGCCATCGCTTTTGTAAAGGCGATGGTTCCAGCTGTACCAATACAATAGGCAGGATAATCCGGATCAGGTCTTTCTCCAAGAGAAGAAACAATAATAATTACGTTTGCGTTTTCTTGATTTTTCATTAAGGGTAGGGCGTATTTTGTACAAAGAAAGTTACCATTTATTTTTGTATCAACGACATCTTGCCATTCCTTGAAGGAAACACCTTCAATTGATTTAAAAACTTCAACAATTCCAGCATTATTTACTAATACATTTAATTGGCCAAAATCATTTTTAACTTTTTCAAAGACGCTTTTAACACTTTCTTCAGATTTAACATCGAGTTTAACGAGAACTGCTTTTCCACCGCTTTTTGTAATTTCTTTGACTGTGTTTTCTCCTTTTAATTTATTGTTCAAGTAAGTAATAAATGTTATATAACCATTTTCAGATAATTTTATTGCAATTGCTTTTCCTATGCCTTGAGAAGAACCGGTTACCAAAGCAACTTTTTTTGAAAATTTCATCAATTTTATTATATCAAATCCAGTAAGTCGAAAATTGAAGATTTTACTTTGTTAGTCTTTCTACCAGATATATATTATAGTAATTGTTGATTTTCCAGGTTTTTAATAATCTAAACGGTCTAAAAGTTTTTACCTCGTAGCCTGGATTATCCATAAAGTTTTTCTTTCCAGCCTTATCAATAACAAATAAATATTTCTCGTTCCAATAATCATCATAATTTATCTTGACATTGTCACGCTGTAATAAATATTTCTGATTAAGGGCAAGAGAATCGGTAGGTTGATTCGTGACGTTGAAATTAACCAAGTTCTGACTTTTGATGATGTTGTAAGCTTTGATATCCGCTAGATAATTCCAATTCTGTACGGGAGACCAAAACGCAGTAGCTGGACGAATAAGCGTGATCTGCGCTGCAAATATTATAAGAACAACAAATAAAAGCAAAAGAAAAATATTAAAGACTTTTATATTAAGTCTTTTTAATTGGTTATTTATTAAGCCCATAAACCCAAGCAAAACCACAAACGATAAACCAAGATAGTAATGATTTCTATTTCCCCGTATATCAAGTTCATTTATATGTTGATAAAAAAGGAGAAGAGTTTTGCTGAGATAAAATTGATGGCGGAGCTCAAATATAAAGATTGGTGAAAAACCAACCAACAAACCACCAAGATAGATTAACAATTTTCTGAAGTTTTCTTTTTTTACTAAGAAATAGTAGATTGTAATTAAGATTATCGAAATTATGAATTGGTAATGAAGCTGTAATAAAACTCCCATCCATAAAGCAGTAATAAACAAAAACCAACTATTTCTGCTTTTTTGGTAAAGACCCATGAATAAAAAAAGGGCTGGTAAAAGAGCAAATTGGAAATTAGGGTTCCATAAAAATCGGGTATAGTTAAGGTAATAAGGTAAAAGGGAGTAGATTATCACCATAATCCACGCCGCTTTTTGTCCGAGCAACCACTTTACACCATAATAAAGAGGAATAATCATCAGAGCACATGAAATCATAAAAATATAACTTGCTATAACTGGATTCCAGTTTCCCAAAGCTAGGAAAATAATCATCAAGTAAGTCATAAACGGACCTAAAAATATTTGTCTGCCTTGAAAACTAATCGCCGTTACTGGCGGACCAATCAGTACAAGCTCTTTCTTTCTGAAAACATCCAGCGCTAATATAGCGTGTTCAGCCTGATCCCAACCGATAAAGGTCAAATAGTAGATAAAATTAATTGAACGAAGAGCGATAAAGATAACAACGAAAAATAAAACCAATAGAAATTCCTTCTTGGCGTTCTTTATCATTAAAATATTATACAATTTTTGTTCTAATACAATTTCTTCTCGTCTATTTGGAAACTTTTTATTAAGGATGGTTACCATGAACCTGTCGAAGGGTTAGAACTTTTTTCGCTCAAATTTAAATTTAAGAAAGACTAATTTTTTCAAGAAATTGTTTTATATCTTCATCTTTTTTTTCAAATCCCGGCAGATATTCAATTTCTTCAGAATAATCAATGTCTTTAAAATATCCGAGTTGGGTACGGAACAACTTTTCATTAAATTCACTTTTAAAAATACTTTTTGTTTTGTTTATTAATTCTTGAAAAGAATGTTTTTGGAATATAAAATATAGATCGACGTAATCCTTCCATTTAGCACGTCTACCGAGCGCAAATGCTTTCATAGCACCAAGAGTAAGAAGGTCAGGTAAGTTAATAATGCCTTCAAAATCATCTGATCGTTCAATAATAAAAGGATAGTGAAAGAATGTTACTTTAACTTTAACAATGAGGACTGTTAATTCTCCAATTCCTTGAGAAAAAGTCTGATCAATCTTATAACTTGTTAATATTTTTGCTCTTACGTGCATCGGATCAAAAGTTTTATCCGTAAATAAATCAAAATCGATTGATCTTCGGTGACCCAAATGAAAGGCAATTGCGGTGCCTCCAACCAAATAATAATCTGATGAAAAT
>PEUF01000011.1 GCA_002780795.1 Candidatus Roizmanbacteria bacterium CG02_land_8_20_14_3_00_36_15
GCAAAAATTTTCCTCTTATTCTTCGTTTAATCATCTAGAAGAAACCGCTAACTAGTTGACAATAAATAAATTTTGTGCTAGTATTTTATAAACGTCGTCTTATTCTATCTATTAAAAATATGGAAGAATTATTCATTATTACTAGAAATAGGTATAAAAAACTGGAGTTTCAACATTTATTTAAAAAGTATTTGCCCGGCACAAAAATCAAGTTTGAAAGTTTGAAATTTAAAGAAATCTGTTCCTTATCTCAGATAGCAAATCTTAAAGAAAAAATCTCAAGTGCCTATCAAAAATTTAAACGACCGGTTTTGGTAGATGATACCTCGATTTTTATAAATCGCTATCATGATTTTCCGGGCACGCATAATAAATGACTCATAGATTCAATCGGAACGGATGGCTTGTTAAGATTAATCGACGATGGCGACAGGGCTTCATTTCAATGTTTTTTAGGATTTTACGATGGGAAGGCCCCCATAATTTTTCGGGGAGAAATTAATGGCATAATCAAGTTGAACAGAAAACCTCTAACAAAAGGCCTTGAATACAGTGCTATTTTTGTTCCAATGGGCATGAAAAAACCAATGGCGAATTTTTACAAATCTGGTGAATTTTTTGACAGCCATCGAGCGAGAGCCTTTAAAAAGCTCTATTTATTTTTAATAAAAAAGTATAAAGTATGAGGATAATTAAATCAAAACAACTTGGTCAAGCTTGGCAAAAAAGTATTAAAGAAATTATTGGGTTTGGTCAAATCGTTAATGATGACAAGGGAGAAATTAAAGAATTGTTAGACTTATTCATTTTAGTAAAGAAGATTGAGAAAAACGATCCGATTATAAAACAATATGGAAATAAAAAAATGATTAAGTGGATGTTGAATAATTTTGGTAAAACTACAGAGGTGGACGATTGGGGATACAGCTATGGCCAAAGACTCTATGACTTTAAGGGTGTTAATCAAATAAAATATGTTATCTCAAGACTCAAAAGTAATCCTGAATCAAAAAGCGCTACGATTAGCTTTATGTTCCCGCCAGAAGATATAAAGCACATACCCTGCATCATTGCCATTGATTTTAAAATTAGAGATAAAAAACTTATTGTCACTTCTTTTTTCCGAAGCCAAGATATAGGTAAAAAATTTTATGCTGACGCCATTGCTATAAACTCAATTGCAGAAAAAATTAGCCGTTCGCTTTCGATCAGACATCAAGAATTTTTATTCTTTATAAAATCAGCACATATTTACCTAAACGATATTCAAATTTTAAAACCCATTCTTAAATGGCTATAAATCTTTTTGATATAGAAAAAAATTTAAGTTTCAAAACAAAGCCTGTTTTTAAATATGTATACGTTTTGCCAAATCACGATATTCAATGGGTAAAAAGCGTGTTTCGAAAACTTAAAATTAAAAACGATCCGAAATTCCGCCTTTTAGTTGTGGGTTATTGTTATGGTATCATTGCCAAAAAATTTTTTCCCCGAGCTATTATCACTACTATCGATGCCGATCCTTTAGCAATCTTATCGAATGCCTACGTGGTCTGGCTTAAATACCGATTTAAAAAAGTTAACGATATTTCAAAAATGTTATTTTTAGATTTTTACCGATTAAATCGGCCAATATCAGTAAATGAATTTGAAATTCTATTATCAATAAAGCGTTACCAGCAATCTATAAATTTATTTAAAAAATTTATCATTGAAAATTTTAAAAACAAGAATAAAATACAAGATGGGCTTATCAAGCATCTTTTTAATCAAATTTTTCGCATCAATATTTATAATGGCAATCGCGTAATTTTAAAGCTAGCGCCAAAAGGGTTTTGTGCTGATATACTTAAGCTGCGATTGGGCAAGATTGTTCCGAATAGCGTTATTATAGATGATTTAGCTCGCCTACAAATCCAACGGAATTTCGACGCTATCATGTCCAATAACTCCATAGATTTTACGAAAAACAAAAAATATTTTTTAAAAAAAATTAAAGGGTTAATTAAAAAAAATGGCTTGATTGAAATTAGCTCTTATAACGCTAAGACAATCCGCTGGCTACGTTATGTGAGTCGGAACAAAAATGTGTTTCTCGGCAATGGTATTTTTTGCGAAACATTGGCCGATAATTCGATGCGTTACGTCCAAAAACCAATCCGAATGGGGCGAATAACGCATATCTTAAAACCCTAATTTTATTATGAACATATCTATTGTTGCCGATACAACATTTTGCAAAGGTTTTCCTGCCGGATATCCATTTCGTGTTATAAATTTCGCTAAAGCTTGTGAGCGGATGGGACTGGGGGTTCAATTGTTTCTCTGCAACAGAAATTTCGTCACAAAAAAAGACATCTTGTGGTTAAAAAAAATTAACCCAAAGATTAAATTCTTTTTAATACCGCCGAATTTGTTTTACAAAAAATCGTTCTTCAACAATTTTCTTATTCGCCATAAAAGCGAGATTGTTCAATTTGAAAATCCGGAATTTGTCATTAATAATTTACAAGTGATTGCTGAAAATCAAGGCAAGAGTATTTTTATTCTTGAATTGCATAATTTATATTACCAACTGAACCGCAATACTAAAGAATTTCAAATTCTCGAAACTGCCTTGCATCTAGTTGACTATGTGATATGTTTCAGCCAGTTTGATGGCGACAAAATTGCTCACGATTTCAAATCATCAAGACAGAAAATTATCATTAGTCCGCTTTTTGTCAGTTGTCAAGATTACAAAATTTACGGGCCAAATTTAGACAAAGATAATGTTCTTTTTATTGGGAATCTTTTCTATAAACCAAACGTTGAGGCGGCAAATTTTCTTATAAAAAAAGTTTATCCGAAATTACGGAAAAACTTCCCAACATTACATCTGCATTTTGTCGGAAATTATCCAAATAAATTATTTAAAAAATCAACATCGTGGACATTTCATGGTTATGTTTCAGGCCAAAAACTAGATCATATATTAAAAGAAACGAAAATTTGTGTTGCTCCGCTCTTTTCGGGTTACGGTGCTCGGGTTAAAGTATTAGAATATGCTGCTTATAGTTTTCCCATTGTCGCTACAAGCAGGGCAATGAATGGCTTTGAAAAACTATCAAGCGTTTTCATCGTTTCAAGATTTGATTTTGCTAATCAACTAGCCAAATATCTCCGGCAGCATAAATTGCTCGTTCTAGCTGGTTCTAAAAATCGCAAAGCCGTTGAAAAATACTACGAAGCGAAAAAGATAATGCCAAAGTTGATTAATCAAATTGTTTATCGCCCGCATTCAAAATTATACCCAAAATTAAGGACTAGTTTTTTAATCCCGCCCCGATCAGCAAAAATATATTTTCCTTTTTGGCTAAAAGAAGAAAGACATAATCTAAAAGTTTTAAAATCAATCTATGTCATTGAAAACGGAAAGGTCAAAAAACTGTCGCAATAACTCGGTAATTGTTATAGAGGGATCGCCTTGTTCTGGCAAGACTTCTTTAGCCAAGCGATTGGCAAAAGATTTGAATATTAAGCTTGTCAAAGAATTACTCTTTAAGATAAAACCCAATGACAAACGCAGGATAAATTTTTACATTAATGATTTATTGAAAAGCCTTAAAAACGACAACGAAACAACTGTTATAGATCGTTATTTTTTAAGCACCGTGGCTTTTGAGGAAGCATTTCGAAAGACCTATGGGCAGAAAAAATTAATTGCCGATACTTACGATCGGCAACATTTCTGCGCTTTAAAATTATACCCCTTTTTTCTCCAAAGGAGCATTTTGAAGTATCCGAACATCGTCCTCTATCTTAAAATCTCTCCGCTTGAATCATTAAGGCGAAGAAAAATGAAAGAAAAGGTTAATTATAGAAATCCGTGGTTTGATATAAGATTCCTTGAAGCTTTCCAGGGTTATTGTGTAACGAAAATTCGTTTTTGGTATAAGGTTGAACCAATTATTATAAACGGTAGTTTGACAATGAAAGAAATTATCGCTATTCTGAAAAAGAAGTTAGATAATTATTATAAGTTTATAAGTTAAACATTATGGAATATCAACCCTTTTTTATCACTCAAGATGCAATTATTATAAATAAAAATAATCAGGTTTTAATTCTATGCCATAATAGCGAACCAGAGAGATGGCTTCTGCCCGGTGGGAAAATTGCAAAAGGAGAATTCTGGCTAGAGGGATTAAAACGCGAAATACAGGAAGAAACGTCTATTATTGATTTTGAGATTAATAGTATTCTCGATGTTAGTAGCTGGATTGAGCCAGAAGTAGGTTATTATGTAGTGACATTTTTATGTTTTGTGTCGGGCAGTCCGAACATTAGACTTAGCGATGAACACAAAAATTATGTCTGGATTTCACCCAACGATCTAGACAAATATAATTTTTGGCACCCCGATATTAAAAAACGTATCCAAAAGGCATTTTCGACAATTGCAGAATAATGGCTTCTCTACGAACACACTTTGTTGGACAAATTTAAAATAAAAAAGGCGCTATCTATTATCTATTAAGATAGAGCCTTCAGTTTTTCCTGTGGCCAAAAAAATAAATGAACTCACGCCAAAATGATTTTTCATCTTTAGCCGAGTGTATCAGATTGCGTCGGATATTCTCACCCATGCTTCTGATACTTGAGTAATCTGCTTTTTGAGGATCGGTTGGGCCGACTAATTCATTTAATTTTGCAATAGCATCGCTTTCTTCGTGTTTAACGACGAGAATTAAAGAATCTGACGATGTCATAAATTCTGCAAAAAGAGCAAACCATTCCTCCAAAAGACAGTCCGCATATACATACTCAACATCATTTTTATTTAATCTTAGTTGTTTCATAAAAATAATCTGGAACCCATTATTTTTGATGACCCCGATTATTTTTTCACTAAGACGTCTCTGCAAACAGTCAGGTTTCAAAATGGCCAATGAGTATTTCATTCTACCATCCTCCTTTCTTTAGATTTTAATGAACTTATTTTACAATAAAATACTAGCACAAAATTTATTTATTGTCAACTAGTTAGCGGTTTCTTCTAGATGATTAAACGAAGAATAAGAGGAAAATTTTT
>PEUF01000020.1 GCA_002780795.1 Candidatus Roizmanbacteria bacterium CG02_land_8_20_14_3_00_36_15
GCGGAAAGCAGGCGGGCAAAAATTCCTTCCCCCAGACCCCCTTCCTTTTTGCCCGCTTGCGGGAAACCCCCAGCGATTTTTTCGGACGGCGGCGGGACTTCAAAAGGGTGGTGGGTGGGTTCAAGAACTAAAACTATATTTTCGCTCACGCTTCTGAAAAGCTTCTTTCCCTCCTTCTAACACTTCGCAAACATGCTGACGTATGCCCTTTCTGAATAATATAGCTTTTTGTTCAGCTTCTGACAACTCAAAAGTATTTTCTAACGCTCCTGAAACATACTCAAATTTGAACTTTTTATTATCTCGTCCCTTTTCCTGCCCTTCTTGATTTGCAACGACGACCTGCTCAGCGTCTGCGCCAACAGCCAAATTAGGATTATGCGTAACTATGACTATTTGTCGTTTCTTTTTCTTCGTTTTAACAAACGAAACCAAGTCATCATAAACCGATCTATTATCTAAATCGTCTTCCGGCTGATCCAAAAGTATCGGCCACTCTTCATTACTCAAGTCAATGAGCAATCGTAGAAGCACAAGACCTTTCTTGCCGGGGGACATCTTGTCTAGTGGATCGTTTTTATATGCGATTTTGAAGTCCAAGTCAAAATAATCTTCCAAAATCTTTACGACAGCGTCCTTTGCCGATCTGCCTTTTACTGTTTTTATTTTCTCATCTACAACACCATTAAGAATATTTGTGATAAAAGTAAGATGTACATTTTGGTCAAATTGGTACTCGTATTCGTCCTTCCATGCTATACCGCTGATGTTGCGTTTTATATCCGGTTTATTCAAAAAGCCGTTGATAACTTCCTCATTAAATCTCTGTTCGTTGAAGCCCACCGAAACGTTCAAAGATATATCCTCAAATTTATTTTCGTACTTCTTAAATTCATTTCTTGCCGCATCGTAGCCGCCAAAAATTTCCTTGTAGGTTTCGATAAGAGACTTTTTCTCCTTGTCATAAAGATTCTTTTTTGACTCAAGACTCTTCTTTTCAAGGGTAATTTTGTCAAGCTTTTTCTGCTCGTCTCTTATGGCCTCGTTTTTCTTTTTCAACTCGTCCTGCAACTTAACCTTTGCCATAAACGGCACAAGTTCTTTCTTGATTTTTTCTAACTCTTTTTGATGAGCTTTAATTTTTGAATCGGCGAAAAATATAACTTTATCGGCGCCCGTCAAAAGATTAGTTTTTAGTTGTTCAATTCCAGCGAGTTCCTTCGCAAATTCTTTTTTAATTTCATCATTACCAAGATAAGACGACTGTTGATCGCGTAATTCTTCCAAGATCTCTATTTGTTGGAGTAATTCTTGTCTGAAAGATGCAAGGCTCTTTTTGTCATCAGATAAAACAGCAATACTTGTGGTTGTTTCTTTTTCTTTCTCAAGTAACGCTTCATAATCTATAATTTCTTTATCGGATAGGCCAGATTTACTTTTGATGCCGTCAGCTTCTTTTTGTAATTCAGCAATGTATTTTTTAATGCCCTTTTCTTCACCCAGTTGTTTAATGTTTTCCTCTACCTCTTCAATTTCCTGTTTTATCTGATAGAGATTTGCAACACTGGTGGGTATTGATTTAGATAACCCCTTAATTCTTGTAAGATTATTTTCGTAATTCTCGCGGACACCTTCATCTTGCAAAAGGACATCCCTAACAAACTTGTTTAAAGTATCTCTACTTCTAACATTTTTCTCGGAAAGTTTATTGAGATAATTTTGGGGAATATACAGAATTTTCCTTTCGCCTGCTCCGTTGTTGCCTTCAACACTTTTAAGATAAGTGCTATCGCCATCTGCCCAAAACACTTCAAAATTAAAATCAGATGATTCGTCAAAATTATATTGAGTGGTGGCGGGGTAGTCGGCAAATCTGTTTTCTACTTCTTGTCTATCAATCGTTTTAGCCATGTAGTAAAGAAGCAATGACTTTCCAGTTGATTTTCCGCCAATTATTGTTGCCAAATTTTGGTTGATCTCAATAGCGCCCGAGGGAAAATTATCTTGTCCGGTATTATCAATAAACCGCACCTTATCAATTAGATAGTAGGACTTTTTTGGTTCCGGTTTCTCATAACCAAAAGCAACTCGATCAACTGGCTCAAAAATAATCTGTCTCAAACCCTCAAAGGTTGTATCGGCTTTTATCCAACTAAAACTGTATCTTTCAAGGCCATTTCCCTCTTGGTCCTGCACTGTAAATTTTTTGCCAAATTTATTCTCGCAGTCGTCAAAAGTATGGCAATCAGAAGTAGCAACAACCGGTTTTGCTTTTGCCTTCAGGTCTTTATTCTCATATCTGTTTTCGTCTAAAAAGTAGTTTTTATTTCCCTCGTGGCCAAAAAATAAATCGCAAAAGCCATCAAAAAGATCGGATAATTCTTTTTTAACGTTCGCATTGGCATTTGCTCTATTACTACCCATGCCACTGGCTACACCAGCTATTAGAAACGGACGATCATTCCCAAAAGAATTTTTTAAAGATTCTTCTAAATTTTCTTTTGTTATGCTAACACTGTCGTAGCCGCCGCAAGCTGTAATATCTCTATCTATACAATATGCTACAGCACCATTTGTCTTTTTATTTTTCAGTGGAAGGTGGACAAGAAAATCTTTTATTTTTTTAATATCGTAATTGCTATCAAAAATTAAATGACATTGTAATTGCTCCGAATCTCTATTAACGCTAATGTCTAACCGAAGCTCCACGCAGGGGAAAAACTTTTTATTTTTCAGCTCCGCAATATTTTTTATTTTATCTTGGAATGTTTCGTATCCCGCGACAGAGAAATAATCAGTAATTCCAAAAACAGCTACATCAGAATTTTTGATATATTCAATAAACTTTTCCCAAACATCAATGCCGTTTTCTGCGATGTATTGGTCAGCGTGTTTAGTTCCCGGAACGTGGATTTGTAAATCCCATTTTCGCCAAACAGAGCCTTTTGTAATATTTTTATTTTCCATAACACTAAATGGACTTGGTTATTTTGTATCTTTTATTATCAAGCAATTTCAAATCACCTTTATTTTCCCAGATTTCCTTAAAATCTTTATCCCTCATTGTCCTGATATGGCCAAGATAAACAGAAACATAAGAACCGTTTATTCTGGTTTCTTTTGCCGCTTTCAAATTTTTCTCGGTAATTTTTACATAATCAGGGTCAAGTTCTATACCAATGTATTTTCTTCCCAGTCGTTTTGCGGCCACTGCGGTTGTGCCTGTTCCCACAAAAGGATCAAGTACAATATCCCCCTCATCTGTGGTCATTAAAATTAACCTTTCAAGTAATGGCACAGGAAGTTGGCAGGGGTGATCATCTCTTCTTTTTTTATGGCGTATGCGGTGAATATCATTCCAAACATCAGAAAGAAGCGGCCCAAATCCATGGGCTTGATCTTTTTTCCCGCCGTAATCTTTTAAAAATTCATCACAAGCCCTACACCTTGGGTGCGGATACCTAATATCAAAAAATTTAAAGTCTTTATGGGAGTTTGATTTTGTGTAATACAAAATTCCGTAATGGTTAGGCAATAGAGTTTTTCCCATTGGTGCGCCACCGGAATCCCAAGCAATCCAATGTCTAAAATAGGCAATTTTATTCAAATGTTCTGCATAATGAGAAAGCCACCGCGGGATGTTGTGAACGAAAATTGCCCCTGTTGGTTTTGTAATTCTCACCATTTCACTTATCCAGTCATTGCACCAATCCAAATAATCTTGCTTTTCTTTTGAATCCTCGTAGTGATTATATTTTTTCTTTAAATTAAAAGGCGGATCAGCAAAAGCCATATCAACAGAGCTATCCGGTATCTTTTTTAATACCGCTAAACAATCATCCCGAATTATTTTATTGATAAATTTATTTATCATAACTATTTGCCGAGAAAGGTTTCAATTAAGAGTTTTTCAAATCTTTTTAATTCTTCTTTGTGAAAAGTAAAAACATCCTCATAAGCCGTAACCATTCTTTTCAGGTCGCCTTTTCTAACATACCAGCCAATCCCATCTACAAAGCCAATAAACTTTGCTTTTGGATAGTGAGATTTAATAAGTGAATCTATGGAAATCTCGGTTTTTGATTTATCGCCCTGGCCCGATGAAGTCGTTACCAAAAACGAGCTTTCGGCAATGATCAACGGATTTTGTTTGTTCGGAATAATAAAATCCATTGTTCTTTTATTATCGGGGGCATTATCAATCAATTCGCCAAGATCGCCTTTTTCAAAAGGTATTTCCAAATGATTTAGAATTTCTTCAATCAAAATTTCAGGATTATTTTCTTTCATCCCGGAATAACTGCCTTTCTCTTTATACCGGATTAAAGTATCAATCATTTCCGGCAACTCAAAATTCAGTTTTGAAATACTAAGTTTTTTCAATTCAAATAATGGGATGGTTTTCGTTAAAAACGGCACTGTTGAACCCTCAAAGAAAATATTCAAAATGCCCTTCCTGAAAAATTCATTTTCTTTAATAAATTTGGCAATTTGAGCGTCCGACCATTCTTTCAAATTATTTATATTTTCATCTTGAAACCATTTATCTTTATAAACCAACTTACTCAACTCTGGATCATTCACAACTCTGATAATCGTGGTCAATCTTTTCAAGGTTTCGTTTGAAAATCCAGTTAGAGCAAGTAATGCCCTAAGGCCATTTTCTTTTTCTATCAGTAATTGTTCAAAAAATTCTTTTTTCAATCCCTGCGTTTCAATATTGTTTTTCAGGATTAGAAGCATTTCTTTTAATGAGTTCAAATAACCTTCATATTTTTCTTCAAAGGCTGGATTGAAAAAATAAAATGTATTTTTAACAATTACTGTTTTAAATTTTAGATCAGTTGTAGGTTTTGTGTATTTCATAGTGTTGTTTTTAATTTGTAAAAAATAATATTGACTCCTCTTTCATTGTGTTTTGTAATCCCCGGATTGGCTTCTTTAAATTTAGTTCAAATTTAAGCCCTTGTTTTTCGCCAAGTTCAATTACTTTTGTTTCCAGCCTCACCCCGTTTGTTTGAATATCGTTTGTGCCAATAATTATGACAATGGGCGCGTTTTTCTTTGATACTCGTTTCATCTCGCCGAGCGCTTGATTCATTTTATCAAAATAAATTTCCAATTTATTTTCTACGCCGCGCCCTTGTAAGCCAATCATTTCCTGTCGTAAAACTTCAATATTATAGCCAAGATATTCTAATTGCGGTTGATCATTTTTTAAATAATCAATAGCAAATGAATAAGGCGGCGAAGTGATTATTGCGTCTATTCTGTCGTCATCAATTGGTAATTTTAAAACACTGCCCTGAATTATTTTACTTTTCCCGATTTTTAAATCCATTTTTTGTCTTGCTTCTTG
>PEUF01000018.1 GCA_002780795.1 Candidatus Roizmanbacteria bacterium CG02_land_8_20_14_3_00_36_15
CAGTACGCTACTCCTCAGGAGATGTTAGAATTAGAATACTCTAAATTACCATTACAAGTTACTGTTGCACTTAATTCTTGGATGCAGGGTATTGATAATATCCTATATTATTTGATATAATTACGACCTATGAAATTTGAGGTAACGCCTAAGACTTATCGTGGTGGTGGCATGGACGTGGTGAAACTCAATTTAATGAATAAGCTCGTGTTTTTACAAAAAGCTAGATTAGAGATAGGGGATTATCATACTTTTTCGTTTCCTAACCGAGGAAGAATTTCTACTATTCCTGAGGTTGAAAGGAATTATATTTTGAGAGCCATTTTTGAAACGGGCAAATCCATGTCAAAAGGGGAAGTCGATAGCATGCGGACGCTAGCTTTAGCTGCCTATCCACTAGCTGACTTATTGGATCCGACGATTAATCATCGCTGTAATTGGTTAGTTATGGTAAGACATAACGAATCTGTACCATCAGCAATAGCTCTTGATTATTTTGGTGAACATAATTATCGTTATTTCTTTTTGGGACGCCATGAAGCAATCAGAGTATTTATAAAAGAATTTCCAAAAATCCAATATGCAATCGCTGAACATCTAGGAGATTTTCGTTTAGTACTACCCACGTGGCAATTCAAGGAAAATGAACTACCAAATTTATTAGGAAAAACCTGGAAACTTCGAGGTGGTAAAGCGGAAGTCGGGACAAGAATTGTTTTGCCTTTAAAAACAGCAACAATACCTGAAGTAGAATACGATAAGAAAAGATATAAGATTGTTAATTTAACTAGCGACCATCTTCCATCTATTAAAACTTTACTAACCGCTTATCCACATCATTCTTTTCGCACGACCGCTAACCATGTGGGAATGATAGATACTTCTACTGGTGAAGTGGTAGCGATGTCGGGTATTATTTCTCAAGTTGTTCCTTTTGGAGATCCAAATCAGGCAGTTAGCATAACTGGGAATTTAGTGACGCGGCAAGATTACAAAAGACAACATTTAGCTAAAGCGGTAAAGTGTGAAACACTTCGCCGTATAAAAAGAGATTCTGCATTTAATCAGGGTATCGCTGTCGCTGATGTTAATGCTAAGTCATTACTGCTGAATATAGGATTAGGATATGAGCCTATAAGGGTTAACGGCGGAATCGCGTCATTTTTTTGGTGTATTTACGAACAGGAAGAAACTGCTATAATAGAAGCATGATCTATTTTTCTGAACTGCGAGGAAAGAAAGTTCTGACCGAAGATGGTATAAGAATTGGGAAATTAGATGATATTATTTTCTCAGCTACGACTAGTTCTTTTTTAACAAAATTAATTGTTGTTGATAACCGAAAAGAAGATAAAATTATTCCAATCAAATATTTAAAAAGAATTACTAATAACGTTATAATTAATAAAGCTTTTTCTACCTCAATCTTAGAAGCAGATGAACTCTATATTTTAAAAAATCTCTTGGATAAACAAATTATTGATTTAAAAGGACATAAAGTAGTTCGAGTCAACGACGTCATTCTCCAAGAGAAAGGTGAAGAGGACGTGGTAAGTGGAACTTTTTATATTAGCGGTGTTGATATTGGTTTAGTAGGAATTTTAAGATGGTTTAAACTCGATAAATTATTTAATAAAATATCCTGTCTTTTTAAAATTAAATACGGGCCGGAATTTCTTTCGTGGGCTGACATACAACTACTTGAATTAGTGAGAGGTTCAGTCAAACTTAAAAAAACAGGAGAAAAATTAATAAAAGTTCGTCCAGAAGATTTAGCGGATTATCTAGAAAGAACTACTGTTAATAATATAAAGAAAATATTGAATATCTTGGATAAAGATAAAGCGATACAAGTAATTAGTAATCTTAACTTGAGTTTACAGGCCGATTTATTTAAAAAATATCACCCAGAGAAGGTGGCCGAAATCCTTACCTTTATAGATCCAGATGATGCCACCGACATATTATTAACTTTAAAGCACAAAAAAAGAGAAGAGATTTTAAAATTACTTCCGGTAAACACTAAAAAGAATCTTGAATATTTATTGAGCATTTCGGTTACCCATATCGGTAATCTTATTACAACCGAGTTTATAACTGTTTCTCCAAATGACAGTGTTCAAGATGTCTTAAATAAAATTAAAAAAAACACTTTAGACTTTTCTTATCTTTCTCATATTTATGTAGTTAACACGAATAATCAATTAATAGGTGTCTTTAATCTTCATGAACTCTTATTAGCCGATTCAGGACAATTTGTTTACAAATTTATGATCCAAAATATGGTGGTGGTACACTTAAACACCCCATTGGAAATAGTCTATAAGAAAATGTTTAAATATAAACTGCATGTTTTGCCAGTGGTTGACGAAAGTAAAAAAATTATAGGAATAATTACTGTTATGGATGTAATAAATAAAATGCTCACAAATAAAAAATAAGTTATTGATTGACTATGAATATTGAAAAGATTATTGGTGATCTATTTAGCAAAAAGCTAAATATCTATGATGCGATCGTGAAAATAAAAAAAAGCCCCAATAAATATAAAACCCAACTACGTAAATTGTTAGTTATTCATAAACACCCCTATATAAGACTATTTTGTGCTTGGAGCTTAGGAGAAATAGAAGATACAGAAAGTTTTGATTTACTAACTAAACAATACTATATAGAAAAAGATGATAATGTTAGAACGAATATTGTTAGAGCGCTTTTTTTAATTAAACCATATAAATTCTCCCAGAAGAATTTAAAAACATTTTTCCTTGAAAGATATTATCCTATTCCCATAATGGATCTAAAATTTTTTATTTTTAATAAAAATTTTCACAATAAGATTAATTTTTTGTCGATCTATACTAAACTTAATGACAGTTTTGAGAAGATTGAATTATTAAGACATATCAAGCTATTTAAATTTAAAAGAAAAAAACTACTAACTCTATTTAAAAAAGAATTGGAAGAGGAAAAAAATATACTCATCAAGTCAGAATTGATCTTAGCGATTGCTAATCTTAATGACCCTAATTCTTTATCAACGCTGATTTCATATTATGATATGTATAAAAAAGATTTTACTAATAGTATTTTTTTAGCTTACGCCTTTGTATCAGGAGTTAACTTTCTTTGTCAAACAAAGGCCTACAACATACTCTATTCGTTGTATATTAATTATAATGAGATTTTATTAAGAGGCAGATAATTGAAGCTTTAATTTGTGGAGGAGGTCCAACAAGCTTGGAGATATTGACAAAAATTTTAGTTATCGAAAAAAATAAAGAATTAGTTGATTTTATTAATAAATATCTATTTAAAATAAAACTAACTGAGATATAAAAAGAATATCGAGTTTTTTTGGATTTTATTAAAATTAAAAATGATTAATTTTTTTCAAAAAAATAAACACCGAATAGCGATTTTTTTAGCCGTTTTTGGTCCGGCGACGATTACGGCCATCTCTGACAATGATGCCGCCGGAGTCGCCACCTATTCACTGGCTGGAGCAAAGTTTGGTTATTCAATTCTCTTTATTCTTATTTTCATTACTGTTCTTCTGGCCATTACTCAAGAGATGGGCGTAAGAATTGCTACGGTGACCGGTAAAGGACTAGGAGATCTTATCCGCGAACGATACGGTATCATTGTTTCAGTTTTTGTTTTTTTTGCTTTATCAATCGCTAATTTAGGTTCGGTGGTGGCTAACTTTTCCGCTCTCAAAGCCGTTTTTCACATGTTTAATCTCCCTGTTCTGCCGATGTTGGTTGCCGCGATAGTTTTCTGTTACCTCTTGGTAGGTAAAGGCAACTATCATACTAACCAGAGAGTTTTTTTACTAGCAATTATTCTTTATTTTTCTTACATTTTTTCCGCCTTTAAGGCGCATCCAAACTGGAATTTGGCGCTTAGTAACTTATTCTACCCGACCGGTGTTAGCCTAAATAAAGAGTATATTTTTGGGGCCATCGCTGTTTTAGGAACTACAATTACACCATGGGGACAGTTTTTTGTCCACAGTTTTGTTATCGACAAAAAGATGGGAGTAGATAAATTAAAATACGCCCAACTGGAAACTTATTTTGGTGCTTTTTTAACTGATTTTTTTACTTTTTTTATGATTGTGGCGACAGCGGCCACTTTGTTTACTCATAAAATTAGTTTGGTTTCTGGTGAACAAGCGGCATTGGCAATAAGGCCGTTTGCCGGTGAGTTGGCCGGAATTTTATTTGGCATAGGGCTGATTAATGCTGCACTAATGGGAATAATCATAATTTCTTTGACAACGGCTTACGCGTTCTCAGAATTTTTTGGCTATGAAGGTAGTCTTGACTCGTCCCTTGAACGGGGTAAATTGTTTTACGGTATTTTTATTTTTCAACTAATAATCTCCTTTATTTTAGTCATGATGCCTTCAATCTCGCTGTTCAAAATCGTTTTTTATACACAGTCTTTAAATAGCCTTTTGCTTCCTTTTGTTTTCTACTTTCTTCTAAAGATTACTAATAACAAAGATTTAATGGGTGAACATACTAATAACCGTTTTTATAATGTTTTAGCAATTTTTGGCTCAATTACCATAGTTGTTTGTTCGTCATTTGTTATAATCAGCGCTTTTTTAAAATAATCAATATGATGCTATGATAAATCAGTTGTCCCGTAAAGTGGGATAATAAAGGGTAATTATT
>PEUF01000055.1 GCA_002780795.1 Candidatus Roizmanbacteria bacterium CG02_land_8_20_14_3_00_36_15
AGATGGTTGATCAAAGTTGTTTAATAGGAAGCGTTTAAAAGTTATTAAGTTAAGGGAAAAACAAATTACCCTTGACATTTATCATAGATGAAAAAATTAATTGTTATAACTGATTGGGCTGATGATAGCTTGACTCGGCAGGAATTCCGATCGGCAGTAGAGGGATTTCTCCAGCAGCCAGAGTTAGCTAACATAAATTATGTATCCTCTACTCCGTCGACGATTCATACAGGATATCTACTAGCTCAAGTGGTAGAAATAGAAGAACAATATGGACGACCTCTTAAAACGATTATTTTCCAAAATACTGTGATTCATTCATCAAACCAAGAAGATAGTTCACAGACTAAGGGAGATAATTTTATTGTTATTAAGCTAAAAACCGGTATTTATGTTTGTGGGCCAAATGCTGGTTACGATTTTTCTTTAATAAAACCAAAAATTGACGAAATTTTTGTTTATCAAGGCTTAATAGATAAAGACACTCATTTTCGATCCCGTGATCTTTATAGTCGAGTTTGTGCTCATTTAATAGATGAAATGGAGGATGAAATGGGGTTGGAAGAAACACATATGAATATCGTTCCATATTTAAAAGGTTTTTATATTGGTCATATAGATAATTATGGCAATATAAAGACCACCATTATTCATGAAGACATTAAGGGAAAATATGAATTTGGAAATGAGATAGAGGTTGAAATTAATAAAGTTAAAAAAAAAGTTACATATGTCCCCAGCTTATTTGTTGGATCGACTGGACAACTAGTTATTTATCCTGGTTCATCTGGTTCTAAAGACAATCCTTATCTTGAGATTTCGGTTTGGCGCTGTTTTGACGAAGAAAAATGTGATGACATCTTGGCAAAATTTAATTATCCTCGCCCGGGAATGGAGATAAAGTTTTAGTTTAGCAAACGGGTTAGGTGATGTTTATTTTTAAGTCCTCCAGATTTTGGAGGACTAATTTTTTTCTAAAGAAAAAAATTAGAAAGGAGGTGATCCAGCCGCTCCTTCCAGAACGGCTACCTTGTTACGACTTAACCCCCATCGCCAAAATTATTCTCTTTTCCCGATTAGATCGGAAAGTTTCGAATAGCATCGACTTTGTTGGCTTGACGGGCGGTGTGTGCAAGAGGCAAGAACGCATTCACCGTGGCATGACTGATCCACGATTACTACCAATTCCACGTTCATGAAGTCGAGTTGCAGACTTCAATCCCCACCGAGAACAGGTTTAGTGATTAGCTTCTTTTCGCAAAGTAGCAAAACACATTATTTCTGTCCATTGTAACATGTGTGTAGCCCAGGACATAAGGACCATGCTGACCTGACGTCTACCCCTCCTTCCTTCCCGACGAAATGTCGGGACCGTTTCCCGAGACAGATTTAACTCGGGATGGGGGTTGCGCTCGTTGTCCCACTTAAGGGTACTCCTCACGGAACGAGCTGACGACGGCCATGCAGCACCTGTGCCACCATCCTTGCGGATTTCTCACTATTTCTAGCAAAATGTACGGTGGCATGTCAAGTCCTGGTGAGGTTCTTCGGTTCGTTTCGAATTAAACCACATGTTCCACTGGTTGTGTGCCTCCCCGCCAATTCCTTTGAGTTTTAACCTTGCGGTCGTACTCCCCAGGCGGCTTGCTTAACGGTTTCCCTTCGCCACACCAACCCCGCAAAAGCGGGGTCAATGCAGCTAGCAAGCATAGTTTACGGCTAGGACTACGCAGGTCTCTAATCTGCTTCGCTCCCCTAGCTTTCGTGTTTCAGCGTCAGTTACCTTCTAGAAACTCGCCTTCGCCACTGGTGTTCCCCAGGGTATCAACGCATTTCACTACTCCTCCCTGAGTTCCAGTTTCCCTTAAGATAACTCTAGTTCGATAGTATCTTAGCCTGTCCTACGGTTAAGCCGTAGTATTTAAACCAAGACTTATCGCACCGCCTACACGACCCTTTAAGCCCAATAAAACCGGATAACGTTTGGGGCCCACGTATTACCGACGCTTCTGGCACGCAGTTAGCGGCCCCTTTCTTATAAGGTACCGTCAAAGCCCGCTAAGCGGGCCTTTCTTCCCTTATCACAGCAGTTTACGCTCCGAAGAGTTTCTTCCTGCACGCGGTGTCGCGCGGTCAGGCTTTCGCCCATTGCCGACTATTCCTGATTGCTGCCTCCCGTAGGAGTGGGGCCCGTGTCTCAGTGCCCCTCTGGCTGACCACCCTCTCAGGCCAGCTATCCGTCATAGGCTTGGTAGGCCTTTACCCTACCAACTACCTGATAGACCGCAGACTCATCTCAAAGCAAGTAGTTACACTCTTTATTAGATTTGCATCTAACACATGAAGCATTACTCCACCTTTCGATGGACTAGTCTTCACTTTGAGGCAGATTTCTACGTGTTACTCAGCCGTCCGCCATTACCCCGCCTTGCAGCGGGGACATTCGACTTGCATATCTCAGGCACACCGCCAACGTTTATCCTGAGCCAGGATCAAACTCTTAATAAAACCAGGCACAAGTCTGCGCCTGGTTAAAAGTCAGGTACCGAATGGTACCTGATTCCTAACCCGATTGATAAACTAAAAAATTTATTGTCAAAGTGCAATCATTATTATAAATGAAAAATAATAAAAAGCAATGGATTTTTTATATGGGGGAAATGGTCAATTTTGACAGCTGGTCTTGGTTTTTACCAATATTAATGATACCGTTAATAGTAACATCAGAAGGATTAGTGGCGATGTTGACTTTGATTTTAATTTCTTTGGCAATAAAAGTTTCAATTCCCTTGACGTTAGCCAACCCGCCAGTTAAAACAACTCCTTGGGTATAGATCTCATCAACAATCTCGGGTTGAGCAATTTCCATCAATTCCTTAATAATATCGATAATTTGGGTCATTGAAGTAAAAAGAGCTTCTTTAATTTCTGAGGATTTTAATCTAATTGATTTTGGTAACCCCGTTTCCAAAGATTTCCCCCTGACCGTCATAATTTTTTCTTCGTTTTGAAAATTCAATAATGAAGTTTTTACCAAATCGCATGTGGCATCGCCCAGAATAATACCGTGTTTGAGATATAAATAATTGGCTAAAATTTGTCCAAAACCTTCTCCAGCCGTTCTTAAAGTCTTTTCACTGACGATGCCTCCTCCACTGATGATGGCTGCCTCAATCAACCCGCCGCCCAAGTCAACAATTAAAATGGGATGGTGTGATAAGATGTCGCCACTGACACCGGCCGCGTTGGCCACCGGTTTTTCGATCAAAAAAACCGAAGAAAAGTTTAGTTTAAAAAGAACTTCTTCAACCGCCTTCTTTTCGATTTCAGTAGCCGAATAGGGAACGGCCGCGATCGCTCTTAAAAAAGGTTTAAGAAGTCTAAAATTATTCAAATAAATTTTTACCGATTTAGAAAATAAATATTCGATTAAAACCAATTGGGCGTCAAAGTTAGAAATGATGCTGTTAACGATTGGGTGAATTATTTGGATAAAATCCGGCGTCTTACCAATGATTTTTTTTGCTTCATTGCCAAAAAAAATATACTCTTTTGTTTTGGTATTTAATCCAATCACTGTCGGTTGTCTTAAGACCACTCCTCTATCCTTAATGGCAATCCGTGTGTTAGTCGTGCCAAAATCAAAATAGACATCAAATGGCGTTAAAAAAGACCGTTGCAGTTTTTTAAGATTTTCAATAAAATTAAACATGGTAAAGAAAAATCAAAATTCAAAAGTCAAAGATCAAAAATAAAATGCTAAAATCAAGACTGATTGATTATATAAATAAATTCCTTAAATATTGCTTTTACTCTCTTTTTATTTTTACCCCATTGATCATGTCATCTCACACCTCGGAACTCTTTGAATTTAATAAAGTGTTGCTTATTTATATCATTACTACTCTTATTTTATTTTTCTGGTTGTTAAAGATGATTGTCAACAATAAAATTATAATAAAAAAAACTCCTTTTGATATCCCGATATTTTTATTTTCTCTTACTCAGTTGATATCGACGGTTTTCTCCATCGATCGCCACACTTCTTTTTTTGGTTATTATGGACGTTTTAATGGCGGTTTGCTCTCTCTTATTGCTTATTTGATTTTGTATTATGGGTTTGTTTCCAACTTCCCAGATTTTGGCGAGCGTTTTATTTTTAACTTGCTTAAATTATCTATTTTTTCCTCCGTTGCAGTTATTCTTTGGGGTTTGCCGGGAAAGTTTGGCTATGATCTTTCCTGCTTTGTTTTTACCGGTAAGCTAACCGATAGTTGTTGGACGGATCAATTCCGTCCGGCCGAAAGATTATTTTCGACCCTCGGTCAACCAAACTGGCTAGGTGCATATTTAACTATTACTTTTTTTCTCGGCCTTTATTTTTTCCTTAAAACAAAAGATTCCAAATACTTAATATTGAATACAATATACTTAACAGTCAATTTTATTACTCTTCTCTTCACCAGATCACGATCGGCTTTATTAGCTTTAGTTTTAGGAATTTGTTTTTTTATCGTTTTATTTTATTCCCACTTTAGACACTGTCGTGATATAAGTCGTGTCTTTAAACGAGCCATCGTTTTAACAATTCTTTTAATAATATCAGTTTTTATTTTTAAAACGGGTATTCAATCTATTGATCAATTAATAGACTGGGTAACTTATCAAAAAATTTTTGTTAATGAAAAAATAGATAATATTCCCAATGTTACTAAACAGCCTTCGAGCGGCATCAATTCTGACGTGACTGAATCGGGCGATATTAGAAGAATAGTTTGGCAAGGAGCGGTTGAGTTAGGTAAACGTTACCCATGGTTTGGTAGCGGACCGGAAACTTTTGCTTACAGTTATTATTTTGTTAGACCAAAAGAACATAATCTTACCTCAGAATGGGATTTTCTTTATAATAAGGCGCATAATGAGTACCTTAACTACCTTGCAACTACAGGTTTTGTAGGATTAGGAGCATATTTAATTTTCATATTGGTAGTGGTAATTTTTAGCATTTATAATCTCAAAGCTCAAAACTCAAAGCTCAAAACTAAATCTAAAAACTTAAATCTTAAAAAAGATTTAAAGATTGAGGATTTGGATTTGAGTTCTAGGATTTTAGTTCTAAGTTTAATATGTGCTTACTTATCTATTCTGGTGACCAACTTTTTTGGTTTTTCGACGACAACGATAAACCTTTTCTTTTATATCATTCCCGCTATCTTTATTTCACAACTCTCAAACCCAGTTCTTGACGAAAATCAATTATCAAACATTAATAATCGACAATCATCAATAGTTTCATCTTTAAAGCAAAAAGTTTATACCGGTTTTATTATCCTTTTTACTTTCTATCTGCTTTTCTCTATCGGTCGTTATCGGCTTGCCGATATTAATTATGTTAAGGGCGACAACCTGTATAAGACAGGAGACTATCAAGAAGCGGCTAAATTTTTATTTAAGGCTTTAGAGTATAAATACGAACATGTTTATGAAGATAAGCTTTCTAGCGTTCTAGCCTATTTAGCCTTTGTCAGCTCGTATCAAAAACAAACAAAAACGACCAAACAGTTGATCGACCTGTCTAAATTTTATAACCAGAAGAGTCTGGCGGAGTCAGCAATGAATATCCTTTATTGGAAAACTAAAGCCAAAAATGCCTATCTTTTCTACCAAATAAACGGAGAGATTGACGAGATTAATAATGGAGTTGATGCTTTGAAGCACGGTGAAGGATTGGCGTCGACCGATCCAAAAATACCTTATAGTTTGGCTATTTATTATTCGCTTTTAGCTGACCAAAACATAAACAATCAGCTGACAGAAGAATATCAAAATTTATCTATTGAAGAGATTAACAAGACGATAGACTTAAAGGCTAATGATAAAGGTTATTACCTTCTTAAGGCCCAGTTATTAAAAAAATATCATCGAAAGGAAGAGGCACGATCGGTCTTAAAATTTATTCTAAATAAGATAGCTCCCGACGATCCAGAAGCGATTAAAGAACTTCAGAATTTAGATCGTCTATGAATTTACAACCTTAGCGGTTCATGGGCGCAGTCCTATACCGAATGGTATACGGACGAAGTCCTGTATCAAATGGTACAGGAATAAAATATCAAGATGAATTATTGTCTGCGGAAAAAGCGACGAAGGAAAAAAGAGCTGGGATTTGGAGTTTATAAATTGTTTTATCTATTTTATAAAATAACCAAAATATGCACTTCTTAATCCCTCATTAGGAAAACCATTCTTTTTGAAATCTTCAATCTCATCTTTTGAAAAAAATCTTATCATTGCACATTCTGCTTGAACTTTATTCCCTACTAGTTTATGAAGAGTTTCAAAATCTTCTTGGGTCGTGTATTGTCCGTTACATTCTCTTGTAAAACGTTCTAGCTCTCTCTCTGCCTCCGTATATTCTGAGATATCGTAAGCAGAAAAGCCCTGTTCTCTAAGAGTAGAAACAAAAGCCAGTCTTTTTTCTACTGATACTTCATCTTTTGAGACGACTAAACCACCATCAATATCCGAATCCTTAATAGCTAAATCTCTAGCAATTGAACTATCCGTTACGCACTTAAATTCTAAAAAATCAACAAGTTGCCTTAAAGATTTAGTGTTTATTTTTATTCTTAGTTCAGGATGTTTTTGAAGCAATTTCGATCTTTCTTCGATTTTAAAATGACGAGCCTTTTCAAATTCAGCAGTAATCGTATCAACAATGGGCATAATTTTAACTGTGTTATAAATTTTTTCTAAACAATGAGCAAATTTCCTGGTAATCACAATAATTACATAAAGAATTTCGTTTTGGTTTTAGTTCAATATCGTTCTTGATAGTTTCAGCATAATTAATAATTTCCTCTTCAACTTGATTTAAGTCTTTGCTACTTTTATATTCATCAATCTTATTCTCTTTTAAATAGAAAAGAATTTTTTTATCTACTTTATATTCTGGGTATTTTTTTGTAAGTAAATATTCATAAAAATTAAGCTGGAATTCATAATTGTTTTGGCCGTCTTCTTTGTATTTACCAGTTTTATAATCAATCAAAGTTAATTTATTATCCTTCAAATCAACACGATCAAATTTTCCCCCGAGTTCCAGTTCAGAACTAAGTTGATATTTTGGAAAATCTTCCGTCAATAAAGGTTCCCCCTCAGAAAATTTACTTTTAAGAAATACTTTAAATTGTTTTTTTGACTCTTCAACATACTTGATGATATTTTCTTTGTTTTTAAATATTTTGTTATGTTTTTGAAAATTATATTTGAATTTTGTTTCAAATAATTTTCTTAATGTTTCAAAATTTCTGCCTTCTTTTTTAGTCCTTTTATAAAAATCATTTAAACATCCGTGAATTAAATTACCAAAAACCAAGTCAGGAGTATCTTTTCTATATGCTAATCTTATTTGCATATCAGTTTCGCATTTATATTTAAAAGGACATTGCTTATAAGTTGCGATTTTACTGGGTGAAAGTTTAATCATAAACAACTCTTATTGTAGCAAAAGTTTTAAAAAACTCGTCAAATTTTGAAGATTACAACTTTACACCTTACAACTTTACACCTCAGAGGTGGGAATAGGTGGGAATAATTTACACCTCAGAGGTGGGAATAGGTGGGAATACGCCTCCGACTCTTCGGATGAGAGAGTATAATATCAGCACTGTAATTCATAACTGGATTAGTTAAGACTGATTGGAACTTCATAAGGACTCTTATAAAATTATCTGGTGATAAACCCTGCCTAGAAAATGCAAGGAGCGCTAATTGATCATATACAAAATTCCAAACGGTACGAACTCTATCGATTTTTGGATGATTATAAAATCTGCTTCCATAATCAGTGATTTCATAAATTGATTCCTGTGGATCTCTATAAGATTGGGTAACGTCTTTTGCCCTTCCTTCTTCGACTAGCGTTTTTAACGCAAGATTTGCAAAGTTAACAAGTTGAGCTCTTTGTCTGTCACTATAAGGAGAATCAACGAAATAAGTTTTCATACTGCTCCATCTCCATGGTTCGGCGTATAAGTCTTCTTCTAGAAGTAACCTTGCGGCTCCTGAAGGGGTTAAGTATTTAAGAGAGCGGCGAGTGGCGCCTCTCTGAATTAATTCTTCACAGGACTGAACTTTATATCGAGTATGTTGTTCTTCATTAAGTATTGTCCAACCGGGTTGCACGAGCTTTGTGGTTAGAAATGTACGATACCGAGTCCGTTGTTCGTCTCGAAGGCGTTGTGGGGTAAAAAATAATATGTCGATCTCTCTTGGTCTAGATTGATCGGGTAAATGAATCTGGTAAATAAAGTAACCAGCTCCTATTTGATTTGCATGTTCTGTTATCGCGTAAATATCAACGTCGCTCTTACGAGTCCGAAAATTCATACGACCTTCCGGAGACATTAAGGCTGCTGTTGAACCTCTCAAAACAGCTGTGTGTGCATTTTTTCCTTGCTGTGTAGAAGGAAATCCTGTAATTTGGTACAAGTCAAGCATAGAATGGGGATCTGGTTGTTGAAATTTAAAAGAATTCCTATTACTGGGAAGTATTGGATTGTAGTTTAGAACTTCTTGTCTCATAAAATATAAAATTCATCAGTTAATAGTATTATAAATTATTGACAAATCCTTTTATATAAGGAACTTTACACCTCTGAGGTGGGAATAGGTGGGAATAAGTGGGAATAATTTACACCTCAGAAGTGGGAATAGGTGGGAACTCTTATAAATTGGCAAAATGATTTTCAACCCAAAAAAAATGAAAAAGTAGTTTTATTTCATGAGGGAATTAATTCATAATAATAAAGTGTGTTTAATCTTTTGTCTGTAGATCATACGCAACAAAAATAGATGTTTAGATTGTTATAGTAATAAAAAAATGAGGAAGTACTACTAACAAGAACTCCTCGTCTATTAACTTTCTGTAGGTCATAAATCGAAAGGTTTATGGATTTTTTCGAAAGATTAAACCAGATAGCAGGGAGCTTTGTTTAAAATTCGAAGTTAATTGGCTGGAAGAGGAGTAATGTTGGGGCTGGAAATAGTATACTTGCAAAGCCCACAATTTCCACAATCAGGATTACCACTATAACCAGTTTGACTGACTCCCGCTCCTTGGTCAAGGGAATTTTCGATACAGGAGAATAATCGATAATAACTACCATCAGAAGATTGATAGAGATAATTATTGGTACTAATTGGGTCATTAGAAACAACCTGCATATATATCTTTTCTGTTGCTAAACAACTTACAGTCTCACATAATTTACCACCAAAAGGGAATGAAAAAGTAGGATAACTTCTTTTATCCTCGTAATACATTTCTACCGCTCTCTGAATTTGTTCCAGATCTGTTTTTCGTCTGGCATCTCGGCCTTTTTTCAAAGAAGAAAAAAAATTACCGGCGATCAACGCCACCAGAACACCCAAAATCACAATTACAATCATCAACTCCATCAAGGTAAATCCTTTTTTGTTCATATTTTTATTGTAAAGAAAAAAATAAATAATTGCAAATAAATGTATAAGTCACAGACATTACCCATGTACCAGCCCCGACGTAACGTCGGTACGGTACAGGGTTTCGCACTCAGAAACCCTGTTCGGACTGATGCCCCGAGCGCCACAGTGGGATACCCCACGTGGTGTCCCATAAGCTCGGGGAGTGCTTCACGTTTCACATGTTTCGTAACTTATTCAGTATATGTATAATATTTATTTATGGGTAATAAATTTAATAACAACATTATCACCAAAGTACCACCAGATTATTATTATCAGGGTATAAAAAAAAATGTTTTTCAGAGCAAATGGCATTATGGAAAACTTAATGCAGTTCTAAATTTAATTAAATTTAATTTTAAAAAAGTATTGGACGTAGGTTGTGCTTCAGGTTGGTTTACATATCAAATAGCTCAACGTTTTCCTCATTGTCAAATAGTCGGTATAGATATATACCGTAAGGCAATTCAATATGCTAAATCGATTAATGAAAATAATAAAAAGATACATTTTCGACAAGCAAATGCTAATAAATTACCTTTTAAAAATAATCAATTTGATTTAATTATATGCGCAGAAGTAATTGAACATGTCAACAATCCTAAAAAAACTCTTATGGAGATTAAAAGAGTTCTCGCTCCCCGAGGATTTTTATTAATTGAAATGGATACGGGGAATTGGTTATTTAAAATTATTTGGTACCTTTGGACAAAGTTTCTTAAGGGAAAAGTTTGGAAAAAAGCTCATATAAATTTATTAAATACTAAAATACTCGAAGAATTATTAGTCAGCTCGGGGTATAAAATAAAGTCAAAAAAAATATTCAATTATTCAATGGGAGTTATTTTTCTATGCTCCAAAATTCTTAAAACGTCGTGAGAAGTTAAATAAATAATCAGTGAATAAAAACAAACAAACTAAGTAATAACTGTTGAAAAATGCATGATACATAAAAATATTGAAGAGAAGTAAAACGGTACTTAATTTAATTAAAATATGTCTTTTTTGTAAATAAACGAATAAATATAATAATAGAAAAAAAAGATATCCTGTTAAATAGCCATATTGGTTGTTTGATACAAATATCGTTTTGTTTAATAAACTAGGTAAAGTTAGACTGTTGTAGATTGGGCTAGTAATTTTATTTGGATTAAGATTAAAGAATACATCTTCAAGAAAAGCTTTTGGATTAAATATAAAAAATAAAAATACTATCATAAACGGGAAAAAGAATAATATTAATTTCTTTAAAGTAATAATTTCCTGTAGTTTTTTTATTCCTTGTAATAAGATAGGTAGTAAAATAATCAATGTTTGGCGAAAACTAAAGAAAAAGCCTAAAAATAAAATCGCCCAACCGATTTTCTTATTTAAATAAAAATATAAGAAACAAATAAAAAATAAAAAAATAATTGGATCTAAATAGCTATGTTCTAAAATATAGAAGGATCGGGGTAAAAAAAGAAAAACCAATGTTAAGATATTTAAGGAATATGGATTAATCTTATTTTTAAATAATTTACGGAGGAGAAAAATTGAAACGAGATTAGCACAAATTATCCCAAAGCGAGGATCATTAAATAACAAAACAAATGGTAAACTGTATAAAAAACTTGCCGGTAAATAATTATAGTAATTAGGTTCTATCCCCGGATATACTCGACTGTACTCTTCAGAATAAGGATTTTTTCCTTGGATTAACTTCAATGGTGCCTCTTTCAAAACAACTACGGTGTCAACATGTGGATGTGGCGAGTTATATATAGTCAAAAAGGAAATAATAAGGTAAAATACGATTATTCCTTTAAAAAGATAGTGATCATAGTTTGATTTTACGGGAATTAAATTAAATAGACTAACGATAATCAGCAAAAAGAAAATAATATATTTCCCTATCAAAATAGACCCTTGATTTTGATATAATCCTCCATAATAGATTAATCCGTATATAGGTAAAATTAATAAGCCCAGAGTGGATGATTGTTTAAAAATTACACGATTTTTATCTTTAAAAATAAGTAAATTAATTAGAATAAAAACAATAATTAATAGTGATGCATAATTAAAAAAACCTAAATTAGGAACGATGGAAAAAAAAAGAAGCAGTAAAATAAATAATTTTCTGTTCATAGGAATTTATTTTCTATTATACTGCATTATATTTTTTACTATTAAAAATAAACTGCTGTTTACTCCCGACTTTGGCGAAAGTGACGCATATCATCTCAATTTATCTTTAAAATATTTTCTAGCGCAAAACTTAAGGCAAGGGAAAATTCCTTTTTGGACTAACCAACTTCAAGGAGGCTATCCCTTGTTTTCCGAAGGGCAAATTGGGACACTCTTTCTTCCCAACCTCTTATTTTTTAAATTCTTAAATTTTCCCGATGCCTATAATCTTGTTTTTGTTTTTTCACTATTTCTTATCAGTTCTGGTTTCTATCTTCTTTTGAGGGAGTTTAAAGTTAAAGCTTTGATTTCTTTACTATTAAGTTTAATTTTTACTTTTAGCGGAACGATATCATTGCGTTGGGTTCATATTAATCTAATTCAATCATTCTCTCTCACACCCTTACTGTGCTATGTTTTAATTAAATATTTCAACTCAAAAAAAAAGAGTTTACCTTTAATCGCCACTCTAGTTATTTCGCAGATTATTTTTGCCGGACACCTGCAAATAGTCTTTATTAGCCTATTTGCTCTTTTTTTGTTTTGCGTTGTTTATCTTATTCTTAAAAAAAAGAGTCTTAGCGAAATTTCCATCAATATCGTTTTTCTATTTTTTATAATAATAAGCGGATTTATCCTGTCTTTATCGCAGATTTTGCCAACATTTCTTTTGACGCAAAACTCATCAAGATTACTGTCGTTAGATTATAACATCGCCACTTCGTTTCCCTTTACCTGGGCCCACCTAATTTCTTATTTCACTCCCTACTATTTTGGTAGTCCGAAATTAGGTACCTATCCGCCATATTCAAATGATTGGGGCATTTTTTGGGAAAATACGCCCTATTTGGGATGGCCTCTTTTTCTTTTAATGTTTACTTCTTTGATTATTACTATTAAAAAAAACTTTTCAAAAAAGCTGGTTTTTTTTGGATTGTTGTTGACAATTTTTTTTATATTTTTAGCCTTAGGGAAAAATTCTCCTTTTTACTTTATTTTCAGTTTTTTTCCATTCAATAGTTTTCGTACCCCTTCAAAATATCTTCTGGCCGCCAATTTTTTTCTCGTTTTTACCGCTGGAATAATTATCAATAACTTATATTTATCTTTAAAACACCAACTATCAAAGATAATATTAATTATTTTGCTTTTGTTTAATATCGTTATATTAATTAAATTTACATTTAATTATCAATTATTTTTAAATAAAGACATAGTTTTATCAACACCAAAATCCTCCAATATTATTGATAATAATTCTTTGTATTTGACATTGGGTCAGGGTAATGATTGGAACGATGTTTTTTTAAATAAAGGTTGGCTGACGGAAAATAGTATTAATAATTATTTATTTTTTAAAAATTATTTGTACCAAAACTCTAATCTGTTATTTGGCAAAAAAATTTTCAATATTAACACCGGAACATTTAAATTAAGAAGACCAGAATATTTAAAAGATTTGGTGGAGAAAAACATTAGTTTAGAAGATAAAAAAACAATTATTATAGATAGGAAACTACAAAATCTTTTAGAAATCATTGGAATACGATATATAATCTCATCTTTACCAATTCAAGATGATGCCTACAAGCTTTTAACCAGTTTACAAAATAATAAATATAAAATTTTTATATATAAGGATAGTCAAATAGGATCGGAATTGTTTTATGTCCCAAAAAAAATAAAGAAAATTACTTTTCTTAACGAATTTACCGAAAATTATCAAGATGACAAAATTTCCCTTTCTCATTCTTTGATTGAAGATATTCCTTTTGCCGCCATTACCAATAATGAGAAATATTCGCTTTCCCACATAGAAACTTATGGCAATAATCTAAAAATCAAAGGCAGCTTTAAAAATAAAACGTTTTTTGTCCTGCAACAAAATTATTATCCAGAGTGGTCGGTTTATATTGATGGGAAAAGGACATCAATCTATAAAACAAATTTAATTCATATAGGTTTTTTTATTCCAAAAGGAACACATGATATTGAATTGAGGTATGAGAATTTTTATTTCAAACTAGGTTTAGTCATATCTTTTATGTACCTTCTCCTGTTTATTTTTATATTATTTAAACTAAAAAGACTTTAACTTAATCTTAGCGTTTTGCTGGTAAGATTTTATCTTTTGCCGCATTTTATTTTTCTCGGACTCTTTTTGATAACAGTTATCAGCAATATCTTTCAATTGATTAATGTAGAGCGAGTCGGTAGATTCAGCTAAAGCCTTTTCAATTACCATTTGGGAATTAAGACAATCACCAGCAATTTCATAATACTTTGACAGTAGAAAATTATTATCTAAGTCATCAGGTTTGAGAATGATCGAAGTGTTTATATGGCCAAGCGCTTTTTCCAGTTTTTTTTGTTCTAAGTAGAAGTAGGCAGTATTTTGGTGAGCGATTGAGTAAGCGCGCAAAATATCAGCAGTAAAGAGATTTTTAAATATTGGATTGTTATTAATCACCTGCTGTTCGATTCCCATATTAAAATAATTTTTCCAAAAAAAATCTAATATCTGCTCGGTTGAAGTATTACTGATGGCAGATTTTTTTTCTAATTTATATAGAATACCCTGGGGAACCCACAGATAATTAGCTAAATTTGGCAGAGGGTATTTTTCATTTGAGTAAATATTAAACCGATTCTTATTAATCTCGATTAGCTTTTCAATTCTATTACCCTTTTTTAATCCAAGTTTTAACTGGGGATATTGAGATGACAGAACCGGTCCATAAAAATCGGTTAACAATTTATTGGCGTGAATAATTATTTTATTTTTTTGAAAACGTGGTTGTGAAAAATAAATGTATTGAGTATCAAACAATACCGTATCTTGAGATAATAAAATAATTGAGGGTGGCTTGGTAAAAGTTAGCACATCTCGTCCAAGATTTTCGGCAAAATTATTGTTCTTCAGAGCTAATATTGGCCGAATATTTCTTGCTAACTGACCAAAGGGATAGATAAGAAAGAAAATTGATACAACAAATAAAGAAAATTTTTTTAAGAACAAGTTTTTAATTAAAATGTTTAATATTTTTTTTATTAAATCGTAGATTACCCATAAGCCAAAATAGATAAATATGGCCAAAAAAAAGTAAAAACCATGTAAAAATCTTTCCATGGTGGCAAAAAAAAAGCTGCCGGATAAAGGAAAATTGGCATAAAAGAAAAAGAAGGGTCCAAACGAAACTATATTTATTAATACGGCTGTTAATAGCAACTTTAAATGTTTATTTGTTGATTTATAGTAATAAATAAAAGCGGCAGCAAAAGCGATGATTCCTAAAAAAGTAAAGTCGCTTAGTATAAATAAAAACAAATTTTTTAGTTGTAAAAAGCGGTGAATTGGTAAGTTGGTAATAAACGAACCGGCAGTAAATGTCCCATATCCCTGTCTAAGGAGGATGTAGATGATTCCTTTTAGGCTAGTCGCATTGCCCCAGATGATCGGGGCTTTATTATTATAAGCAATAATCAACTGCAGATTGGGAAGAAGGCCGGTAAAAAACATTAACAGACAGATAAATAGAGAGAATATTGTTACCCTTATTTTACGTCGTTCTTTCCACAACAAAAACATCAGAGCCGGCAATACCAAAAAAAAAGTATGGTGGTGTGAGGTTGCCAGGCCGATTATCAAAGATAAGATATATAAGTAGAAAACTTTATTCGATTTATAAAATAGGATGGATAAATAAAAACAGCTGGTGATTAATAAAGTATTTAGGGGAAACACCTCGGGGACGATGGCGTATAACCAGATAATATAATTGAAAGCTAAAACGCCAACAGTGATAGTCAATATCCAGCCTGAGTAATATTTAGGCTTAAATAAAACCTTGATAATTTTGATAAAGAAATATAAAGATAAAACGGTGGAAACGATTGATATTAGAGTGACACGACCGGCCGGGCTAATAGTAATAAAATTTAAACTGTTTACCACTATTCCTAGCAAAGTAAATAGACTGTAGCCTGGGGGATGAGCAAAGCCTTTGGTGATTATCGCCGATACCAAGTCTCCCGCGTCACCGCCAAAAATAGTTTTTGAGAGTGTAACTAAATAAACCAATAGCAAAAAAAACAACGTAAAGCTAGACATCCATAAATTATATCAAACAGACTTTATTGGAAGCAGATAAAGCAATCGGTAGCAGTAGCTTGAGGACACGCATCAGTAGTTCGTTCACTTCCTGATTGATCGAATCTTGTATTTTGATCATTTCTAAACGATTTAGATTGAGGTTGGAAACAAACAACCAACTTCTCAGAATTAGGATAATAAACAGAGATATTTTTTAAATTACTTGATCCGCCGGCTAATGAATAAAAGTCGGCCTTTAATTCCCCAGCCGAGGCTGTCTCGGTAATAGAAGCAGACAGAGCTCCTAAATCAGTAACGCTTCCAGTAGTAAACCCAGCATCCGCCACTACCCAGGGGAACTGATTTCTTTGGGCATAATAGCGTATGCCTGCCTGATAAAATTCTGCCGCCGTATTTCTCATTGAGGTATCCTTACCTTTTTTCAGTTGTTCAAATGGATCAACTGCCGCAAGCAATCCGACTGCTAAAGCACCAAGAAGAGCGATAACAATTAAAATTTCAATTAGGGTAAAACCTTTAAGCAATTTGCCCATATAAATTAATACTAATACTATTGATTTTGGTTTGTCAAGGGGAATTTTCAAAGTAGAGAGAAATTATGTTATCTTAACTAAAAGCTGCTCGTTAGTTGATAGATGGGTGTGATTACCGACATGACCAAAATACCGACGGCGGCGCCAAGTACTACTAAAATTGATGGTTCAATCAACGACGTCATTGTTTTGACGGCTAAGTCCGACTCCATTTCAAAGTAGTGCGAAATTCGCCCAAGGGTTTCATCAAGCTTACCGGTTTGCTCACCGACAATCACCATTTGGACAAGAATGGGCGGAAAGATCTGTTCTTGAAGCATAGCCGAACCAAGAGAGACGCCTCTTTCGACCTCTTTATAAACGTTTCGAAAAGCTTTTTGATAAATAACATTATTGACGGTTTCGATTATAATTTCGAGACTCTCAAGAATAGAAACACCCGAGCCAATTAAAATAGAAAGAGTTCGGGTAGCGTCAACCAAAGAACTAATCTTGACCACATTGCTGATTGCCGGTAATTTTAGGACTGTGGAGTCGGAAAAAAGTTTTCCTTGATTGGAACGGAGAAATCTCTTAACTAAAATATATAGACCAATAAAAAAAGCAATAATTATTGGCCAATATTTAGCGCTAAAAGACGAAGCTGCCATCAGAATTTGAGTGGTTAACGGTAATGATAAATTAAAATCTTTGTATAAATTTAGAAGTTTTGGGATAACAAATGTAACCATAATAAACATAACGCCAACCATACCCAGAATAAGAATCATTGGATAAATCATTGCTCCTTTGATTTTTCCCTGAAACTCACGCTGCTTTTCTAGATTCTGAGCAAGTTTAAGAAGAATATCGCTAAGTTTGCCTGATGCTTCTCCTGACTTAACTAATGAGATATAAAGGTTAGAAAAAAACTGGGGATACTTTTTTAAAACCATAGAAAAACTATCACCTTCTTTAATTTCTTTTTCGATATTATTAACCAACTTCGATAAACCTTTTTTACTTACTTGTTTTTTTAAAATATCAAAGGAATCAACTAAAGTTAGACCGGCGTTAAGCATGATGGCCAACTGTCGGGTAAGATCAACGATATCGGTGAAAGAAACACGGTTAAAAAAGAAAGCTAAATTAGATTCAATTAGATTTTCTTTAGGTTTTATTTCAATCAAAAAAAAACCCTGCCTTTTTAAATTAAAGGCAACTGTTTTTTCATTTTCTGCCTCAACTGTTTTAGAGATTATTTTATTGTTTCGGAATGCTCTATAACAAAATAACATAGATTAAGGATTCATTAATTTAGAAAATTCCTTAGGTCGTAAAGCGCTGTTAACGGCTGTTTCTTTAGAAATGAGATTCCTTTTGAGTAAAGACAAAAGATAGTTTTCAAAGAGAATCATTCCCTCTCCTTCACTCGTAGCGATAACATTATTTAGCATGTGGAAACGACCATCACGAACGATTGTTGCCACCGCTGAGTTATTCAATAATATCTCAAGCGCGGGAATTCTTTCTGTATTGGTAAGATTAGTAATTAATCTTTGAGCGATAACAACCTTCAAGACCGATGAGAGTTGTTTGCGTATCTGAGCCTGTTGTGGTGAGGGGAAAACATCAACAATTCGGTTGATGGCCTCAACTGTATTTCCGGTATGGAGAGAAGAAAAAACCAGATGTCCGGTTTCCGCCAGAGTTAAGACAAGTTGAATTGAGTCGTAGTCTCGCATCTCACCAACTAAAACAACATTAGGATCTTCACGTAGCGCCGCCTTAAGAGCAATATTCCATGAAGGAGCGTCTTGATAAAGTTCTCGTTGAGAAACAAGAGATTTAGCTGGCGGGTAAACATATTCAATCGGATCTTCAATGGTAATAATATGCTTGCTTTGGTCAAGGTTTATTTCATTAATTAAAGAAGCTAAAGTGGTTGACTTACCTTCACCAGTAGGACCGGTAATCAATATTAATCCTTGATTAAAGTGAATAAAATTATGAAAAATCGGTGGAAGGTTTAGTTGCTCGATGGTTAATATTTTATTATCTAAAAGACGAATTGCGCTAGCGAGTTTACTGTTGGCAAAATACGCATTACATCGAAAACGGTAATTATTATATTGATAGGCAAAGTCGATTTGTTTATTAGAAAAAAGAATTTCCTTTTGTTGATCGTTTAATATCGATAAAATTAATCTTTTACTTTCCTCTTCAGGAATTATCATCAAGGTTTTGAGTTGATAAATAGTGCCGTTAACTCTAATTGCCGGATAGTAACCGGGAATGATATGCAGATCGGAAGCTTTTTTTTGGATACAAATGTCCAAGTATTGCTTAATTTCCATAATTTATTTTTTTAGGTTTCTGCCACTCTCAAAACTTCTTCGATAGTGGTTAAACCATCAAGAACTTTTAAATAACCGTCCTGTTTCATTGTGATCAGCCCCTCGTTTTTGGCTTGGTTTTCTATCTCCTTACCACTGTTTTGTTGGATGATCATTTTATTTATCGTTGAAGTGATTTTCAAAACCTCAAAGATAGCGATTCGGCCAAAATAACCACTATTACTACATTGATTGCATCCGACGCCTTTTGTTAGTAATATTGGTTGACCAGTTCTATACGCAACCGGAAGAAGATTTCCTAATACTTCTTTGATGTTGTTTTGGATTTCTTCGACCGGCGTATAAGTTTTTTTGCAGTTAGGACAGATTCTTCTGACAATTCTTTGAGCCATCGCGGCGTTAAGAACGGACGCAATAAGAAAAGTTTCTCCCCCTAGATCAATCAGACGGGGAATGGCCGTAGCCGCATCGTTAGTGTGTAAAGTAGAAAAAACTAAGTGACCTGTCAAAGCCGCCTGAATCGCCAATTGTGTTGTTTCCTTGTCTCGAATTTCACCAACAAGAATAATGTTCGGATCCTGTCTGAGAAAGGCGCGCAGTCCATTAGCGAAGGTTAAACCTGCTTGAGGATTTATCTGAACTTGATTGATGCCGGCGATTTGATATTCGACCGGGTCTTCCAAAGTGACAATATTGACGCTAGGCGTATTTAAATTAGTCAATATAGAATATAGAGTGGTTGTTTTACCAGATCCGGTCGGACCGGTAACCAAAATAATTCCATACGGTCTAGTGATGGCTTCTTGCAGATCGCGGTACTGAGTTCCCCTAAGTCCTAGTTCAGCCAAAGTCGGTAATCCTCCCGTTTTTTTTAATAATCTCATGACCACTTTTTCTCCATGAACCGAAGGTAAAGTAGAAACACGTAGATCTACTTCCTCATCGGTCAACTTAAATCCAAAACGACCATCTTGAGGAATTCTTTTTTCATCAATCTTCATTCCGGAAAGAATCTTTATTCGGGAAACCAAAGCTTCGTGTATCCCTTTAGGTAGGCTAAGTTTTTCATGCAAAATTCCATCGATACGGTAACGAACCCGAGTTTTTGTCTCTTCTGGTTCGATGTGTACATCAGAGGCTCGACTTCTAATGGCAAATTCAAGGATAGTATTGACTATTTTGGTAATAGGGGCCTCTTTAATTAATAAATCAGCAGATTCAACTGTCCTTTTATTTATTGGCGACACCTCTCTTAAAGCTTCTTTAACCTCGGGTGATAGGCTTTGGACATAAGTAGTTTCGATTGTTTTCTTAATATCGGGTAGATAAGATAGAACAGGAACAATTTTTTTTCCGGTTTTTTTTTCAAGAAATTCAAAAAGAGTGACATTGAACGGATCACTGGTAGCAATAGTTATCATCTCGTCTTTAGGGTTATAACTTACGGGGATGATATCATATCGACGAGAAATTGATTCAGGGATGAAACCGAGAGCTTGAATATCAACGGCCACGGAAACAATATCAATAAAATTAACTTTTAGAATACTGGCTATGGCTGCTAAGATATCGCTTTTTTTTAGAGTGGTTTGGTTAAAAAGATATTGATCAATCGGTTCGTTTTTTTTAAGACTTTCAACCTCATATTGATTTGCTTGTGTTTGAGTAATTACCTGCTTATCAACGAGAATTTTTAGTAATTGTTTTGGAGTTATCGTCATAATTTTAATATAAGTATAATTTTGGTAAAATGCAAGAATATATATGTTGCCTTTAATTATAGTTTCCAAAGATCAAAAAAATATTAGTCGATTTATAAAGAAATTCATAGAAGAAAATTCATTTTCTGCCCCGTTCGTATTCGAAATACGACCAGTTAAAGAGGAGATTTCGATCAATCAGATTCGGGAACTAAAACACGATCTAATTATAAGCGAAAAAAACAAAAGATTAATAATTTTCTATAACTTTGATAAATCAGGTTTAGATACTCAAAATGCTCTTCTCAAAATCTTAGAAGAACTGGTAGAAAAGAATCAGTTTTTATTGATGGCCGCAAATGCGGAAAAGATTATACCAACGATACATTCAAGATCTAAATTAATAAAAATAGACAAAGCGGAGTTTCAACCCACTCTTGATAAGGACTGGCAGAAATTAGTTCAAACAATTGTTTTAGCCAAGAATCTGGATTTTTTAACCGAAGCGAAAGTTAACGTGACGACTAAGGAACAAGCCTTAATTTGTTTAAACCGATTTTTGGTTTTCTTTAAAAATGAGCTAAATAACAACGTAGATCGGTTACCAATTATAGTTAAGATTATCAAGAAAATTTTTTTGCTAATGAATCTCTTAGAAAATAACAATCTCAATCCCCAACTGACGGTTGACGAACTGTTGATTTTTATCTGGAAAAGATATAATGTAAGTGTTAGGAGTTAAGAGTTACTGTTAATAGGAAAAAAATGAAAAAAAAATTTTTAAAAAAAACGTATCCACCTAACACCTATCGCATAACACTTAACATAGGTTTTACTTTGATAGAGCTTCTTGTTGTCATTGCCATTATCGGTATTCTTTCGGCTGTTCTTCTGCCTAATTATGTCGCGGTGCGTGAAAGAGCCAGAGATGGTCAACGGAAAAGTGACTTAAAGAAACTGCAACAGGCCTTGGAGTTATACCGTCAGGATAATAAAGATTTCCCAGCCGCCCTTCCTACTCCAGGTGGAGGTGCCTGGACCAGTGAGTCTGGACTTACCTATCTAAACAAAATACCATTTGATCCAAGCAATTTAACCCCTACTCCTTATTCATATGAACGCGGGGTTGATACCTTGATTTATACTCTGTGTACTTGTTTAGAAAACAGCGCCGACGCCGATGGTCAAAGTGGTAACTGCACTGCCTATAATTGTGGCACCGGGAAAAAATATGAGTTGAATCAACCATAAAATTAAACCGTTAAATATTAAAACTTAAACAGATAAAAAAGTTTTAAAGTTTAAAAGTTTAAAATGGTTTTACCATGAACCAGCCACGACGTAACGTCGGGACGGTTCACGGTTTCGCACTCCGAAACCCTGTTGGTGCTGAAGCCCCAAGCGCCACAGTGGGATACCCCACGTGGTGTCCCATAAGCTCAGGGAGTGCTTAACATTTAACAGTTTAACTATTTAACCGTTTATGAAAAGAGCATTTACACTGTTGGAAATTTTAGTTGTTATCGGTATTATCGCCATTCTAGTAGGTTTGGGTTCGGTATCATTTTCTACCGCTCAAAAAAAAGCAAGGGATACTAAAAGAAGAGAAGATATAAAAGCATTACAAAATTGCTTTGAACAATATTACGCGTATAATAATAATTTTAAATATCCTGATAATGGTAACGACGCTAAATTGGAAACAACTGATTCGTTTGATTGCGGTGGCAGTGTCAATTTATCTATTCAAGATCCTCTTAACAATGCGACACATTATTACTATTTAACGGACACAGATGCAACCGATCATCTTACATATTCTATATGTGTATTCGCATTAGAAGCGGGAGGAACAGCTCCATGTTTAAATCAACAGCAGTGAAAAAATTTAACGGATATACTTTAATCGAGATTCTCGTTGTTACAACTATCATTGGTCTTTTAGTTGCAGTTGTATCGGCATCCTACACGCAATTGATGAAACGATCGCGCGACGCTAAAAGAAAAGCCGATTTAGAGCAAGTGAGAGCTGCCTTAGAAATGTATCGAAGTAACGATGTCAGTGGACAATACCATGCTTATAGCGGCGACTGTTCTAATTATACCGACTTAACAACGCCCACAAAATATATTGAGAAGATGCCGAGCGATCCCAAAAGCACCTATTCATACGGTTGTAGCATTACCACGAGCGATTATACCATTGGCGCATTTCTAGAGTCGACCACGGGTGCCGACTGCGGCATTGGTAACTGCACCGGATCAGCCGCCTGTAATTATTGTCTAGGTCCATATGGTCAGAAGTAATACCAGACAGATGAAGGCACGCAAATCTTTTAGCCTGATTGAATTAATTATTGTAGTTGCCATTATTGAATTAGTTTATGGTATTAGTTTGGCTTACTACAAAAACTTTAGCCAAGAAAAAATCTTAGGCGTTGAAGCAGAAAAGGTAAGTGATGTTTTAGGTTTAGCTAGAACAAAAACCTTGGCGGCCGATCTAACCCCCAAAACCGGTTGCACCGACTTCAATGGTTATCAAGTTGAGTTTTCCGGTAATGATTTCATTCTTGTTTTTTGCTGTAGCGCCAGTTGCACGGGTCTAGATAGAGTCGTCGTTTCTTCGTACAGTTTACCTGGAACGGAAACATTTCTTAGCTCTTCGACCGTTATGTTTAAGCCACCGATTGGACAGACCGATACGACGACAATTACGATAAAAGATTCAGTAATAAACAAATGTTATCAAGTTATGGTTTCAGCATCTGGATTAGTTGATACGATTAAGTCTATTTGCCCATAATGACAAAAAATATTTCAAAAAGCTTTTCCCTAATTGAAGTTTTAGTATTCATTTCTATACTATCAATTCTTTTTGTGGCGGCAGCCAGTACAACCATTTTTGCTTTACGGAACATGAAGATTAATGAACATAAGATTCTAGCTACTTATTATGGCGAAGAATTATTGGGTTGGTTGAGGGGAGAAAAAGAGAATGACTGGAATAGTTTTCTTCTTCAATCTGACACGTTTCCTTTATATAAAGTTTATTGTTTTAAAGAAACACCAATTAGCGATTGGGGAAGCAATAATTCTTGTCTGGCCGACGACTGGTTATCGGCGATCTATAAACGTGAACTTTATCTGTCTAAAAACGATGACTCTTCGCAAGTAAATGTCCGCATCGTTGTCAGCTGGACCGAGTTAGAAGTTAACTATTCTGTACCTTTAAGTACTGTCTTTACTATATGGGAATAAAAAGATTATTGATGAAAAAATGGTTAGCGTTTACCCTAATTGAAACAGTGGTAGTAATTGGAGTTATTGGTTTAGTCCTACCAGTTTTATTTACCATCCTTTTTGTAATTTTACAACAACAGTCAAAACTAAATCGTTTACAACAGGTTAAAAAAAATGGTGATTTTGTCCTTTCTATTCTCGAAAAAACAATCAAAAACAGAGCTAATTCTATTTATGAGAACACTCCCCCGACCGATGAAAGATGTGGAAAGAGAGAAGCTTCCTATCCTATTACCTTTTCCGATCCCGGCGGAAGCAATTTTTATTTTTTGGATAAAGACGGTAATTGGTTTAGATTTTATTTAACTGGTAATAAAATAGCTTCCTCATCGGCTGGTGGTGATATTTTTATGACTACTGATTTAACTAAAGTTGATTCATTTGATATTAGTTGTGATCGATCTTCTGCGTTCTCTCCGGCCACTGTCTCCGTTAACATAACAATTAGTTTTAACACTAGTTCAACCCGGGTAGAAGATACTGCTTCGTTAACATATCGAACGAGAATCAAAATGAAAAATTACTAATCTGAGGTTATCGAATAGATTGATATTTTATTTTTTTTAATTTATATTTAATTTATATGGCCAATGACTCGTTTTGCTTAGAATTTGGGGATGCATATGCTAGAGTAGCTGATAGTTCACTCAGTAATCAGACTATAGAAATAGACTCTTTAGCGATGGAAACCAAACCTCTGACCTTTTTTACTAATGCTAACGAAACATCAATCAATGAGGTGGTGAAGGTCGTCGACAGTTTGATTAATAGTCAAAAAATAACAAAAAAAAACGTTAACATTGTTATCCCTGATACTTATACCTACTCTCAGATTTTAACTATGCCTTTTTTGAAAGAAAAAGAACTTCTTTCGGCAATAAAATATCAGGCGGATCAGTTTATTCCCCTGCCCTTAGACCAGGCAGCCATTGATTTAGACATCCTCTTTGAGGACAAAAAAAATAATAATCTTCTGGTACTGATCGTTGCCACAACACAAAATCTAATTGATAACGTTGCTCGAATCATTGAAAAAGTTGGTCTAATTCCCTTGAGTATTGAAAACGAATTAAGCGCCGTTGGAAGGCTAATAAATCTGATTAATCAAAATCATTCGCTTACCCAATCATCACTCTTGTTAAATCTCGGCTCTTTCTCTACTAGTATATATTTTTATAACCGACAAAAAAATTTAATAAGCTATATCCATAATTTTAAGATTGGTTTCGATCTTTTTTCTCGAGAAGTGCAGGTGAACTTTAATCTCAATAAACAAAAAGCCGATGAAGCTTTGAAATCAATTGGTTTTGGTAAAAATGGATCGTTAGATCTTGGTCAGATTCTTAAACCAGCCTTTAGTGAGTTTATTGGCGAAGTGGAAAAGTTTAGTATCTCAGTTAAAGAGAAAGAAAATATTACTAATGCTCTACCAATATTGTCTTTCAATTTGTCCGATGAAATCTATTTATTCAACCAAAGCTTAAAAACACAGTTAGGTATGGAGGCAGGCTTGCTTGATATATCAACTTTAATTAGGAAGAATAATAATTCGGAAATATTTAAACAGCACCAGTCGTCATACATATCCGTAGTTGCCGGTAACATTAAATGAAAAAAGGAATTAATTTAATTACCAGACATAAAAAATATCTTCATTACGAAGGTTTTTTCCTAAAGTTGCGAATCGGTCTCATTATCGTGGCCGTAGTTTTTTTTATTGTTTTTAGTGGTTTTTTTTATTTTTTGCTGCATAAAAATAACCAATATAATCAACTTATCTTAGAAAAGAAAAAATATCTAGAATATTTAGATGCTCATAAGGAAGTAGAGGCTGAATTTGCCTATTTTCGTAATAAACAAAATCAATTAGTATCGATTCTTGGTCAAGACGTCCAGTTTCTACCTTACTATAACTTGGTTGTGGAAAGTTTAAAGACAGCTAGTCCCGAACCAAAATTAGAGTCGATAATTATCTCTAAGGATAGAACAATAAACTTTACCTTAAGATTTGAAAATTCTGGCTCGATTATTAATTTTTTGAGGTTTGCCGAGTCGGATAATTTTCTAAAAAGCTTTTCTCAACTAGTAATATCGTCTTTTAATATAGAAGAAAAAAAAGATAATAAAAAATATCAGTTAAATTTTAGCGGAACGCTAATTCCTTTTAATGAAACCAAAAATTAATTACTATCTGATCAAGTTGGCTAAAGAGAACGTCGTTTATCTTATCTCTTGGGTAATAATATTTTTTATAATCTTTATCTGCGCTATCTTGTTTTCTAATAAATTTTTATCAATTAATCAAAAAATTAATCAAACTAAAACTGAAGCTTCCGGATTGAAAGAAAAAGCAGACTTAGTTAATTATAAAGAGGAAATTATTAATGAGGGTATTAACTTGGATGAGGTTAACAAAGTTTTTACGCGGTTAATTCCAAACGAAGAAGACTTTTTTTCAATAATTGTCGCCCTGGACACAATTTCAAAAAAAACTAATTTTATAATTACTGGTTACTCTATTAATCTTCAGACAACAAATAAAAATAAACTGGCCCTTACCATAGGGGGAGCTGGTGACAATGAAGCGTTTTTTAATTTCTTAAGAGATTACCGATATGTTGGCGGTCGATTAATAACCATTGACAAGATTAACTATAATACCACCACCTTTGCTCAGACACAACTGGGCGTAAATTTCTATAACGGTAACGAATCAAAATCAACCCTGATTACAGCTGCTAAGTTGAGCCAGGCCGATAAGAAATTGATTAAAGAAATTCTCAATAAAGTTACCTTAGAACTTAAAGGCGGTGACGAAGATAAAAGTGCCTCTAGTTCTGCTTATTCGATAAAGAATAATCCTTTCTAAGAAACAGCCACCCGTTCCCGACCGCTTCGGTCGGTCTTTAGAAGTTTTTGCAGACCTTCGCTGACGACCGCTCCTTTTTTAAGCCATTGTTTTAATTTTTCCTCGTCAATATTTATGACGGCCGGATCAACATTTGGATTGTAAAAGCCTAATTTATCAATATAACTACCGTTTCTTTTTTTTCTTTTATCCATGACCACAATTCGATATGTGGCATATTTTTTTTTTCCGGTTCGGGCTAATTTTATCGATGCTGACATTTATAAATTATATCAAATTTTATTTTTGTTGAGGACTATTTTAGCCGCCTTTTCTTCTGCATCTTTTTTTGATTTACCAGAAGCAACAGCCAGTTTTTTATTTTTAATTGAAACCTGGATGGTAAAGGTTTTGTCATGTTCCGGGCCGGTCGTTTTAATTAACTGATAGACGGGAACAACTTTAAACCTGGCTTGAGAAATTTCCTGCAGTCTGGTTTTCGGAGCGAGGTAAAGTTTCTTACTGATAATTAAATCAAGTTTATCTTTAAATAAATGATCAATGACAAACTGATAAGCTCTATCAAAACCGAACTCGATAAAAATTCCGGCTATCAACGCCTCAAAACAATCAGCTAAAATATTGATATTGTTGCGCCCGCCACTTTTATATTCCCCTTTTGAAAGATATAAATAATTACCTAAATCCAGTTTTTTAGAAGCGAGAGTAAGACTTTCAGTACAGACTATAGCGGCTTTTATATCGGTGTAATCCCCTTCTTTCAGTTGTGGATAGTTTTTATACAAATAGATTGAGGTAATGAGAGACAGAACACTGTCTCCAAGAAATTCTAATTTTTCGTTAGAAGGGAGATGATAGCGCTTATGTTCATTTAAATAGGACCGGTGAATAAAAACATTTTCAAACAACTCCCTGTTACGAAAATGTAAATTTAACGACTTTTCTAGATTGGTCAATTCATTATTAGCCATGGAATTTATATGATTTTAAGTTGAAATTTTTGCTTGTTCATCAAGAATCTTTCCCAAAACCGCGTTGACAAAGGCAAATGATCGTTCAGCCGAGAGTTCCTTAGCGAGCTCGATTGCTTCGTTGACAACAACCTTAACCGGCAATTTCTTCTGGTATTTTAGCTCAAAAATCGCCCAACGGAGGATGGCCAGGTCGGTTTTGACAATTCTTTTAACCGGAAATTTCGACGCATATTTAACAATAAGACTGTCTATATCGTCAATTTTTTTAATAATTGCTAAAGTATCTTTTTCATTTTTGTAAGGAAAATTGTTTTTTTTAACAGAGAAACTGGAAGCATACAAATTTTGAATTATTTTTATTCTCTTTTGATGGCGTACGTCCATAATATATCAAAAATCAAAGACAAACTATTTTTTACAATACCCGCAAAGTTTATGAGGCAACATTAATTTACCACAGTTGCCACATTTTACGAGTTTAGGAAAGTTTATTAACCTTGTTTTCATTCGCTTACCTTTGCGTTGGGTAGAATGTCTATGTTTAGGTAAAGGAGCCATAGTGATAAATAATAAATTTTAAATAATAAATATCAATTCAATTAAATAATTATAACATAAATTTTTATTCTTTTTTTCCTTTTTTCTTAACTCAATTTTATACCGATCAAACGTTTCCATAATGTAGGTTTTAACTTAATTATTAGCGACAGTGTTCACTTGATAGTTCTTAATTCGTTGATTGAGAAGTTTACATTGGTCTGTTTTATAATGGGACAGAAAATAATCAACGGCCGACCTGGTTTTGTTAATTAACTGAAAATCAGTTAACGAGGCAATTTTGAGGTTAAGATAGCCATGCTGTTTTGTCCCATAGATGTTGCCCGGACCTCTGATTTCCAAATCTTTTTCCGCTAACCGTTGCCCATCCTGATTTTTGACAAAGAAGTCGAGACGCTGGCGATTCTTTAGTTCCTCACTTTCAGTGAATAAAAAACAGTATGATTGTTTTTTACCTCGACCAACGCGGCCACGCAATTGATGAAGTTGAGCTAATCCAAAACGTTCGGCGCCTTCGATTATCATGATGGTAGCATTTTCAATATCGACACCAACCTCGACCACCGGCGTGGTTACCAAAATATCAAAGAGATGATTTTTAAAATCAATCATAATTTGTTCTTTATCTTTCGATTTGAGTTGACCGTGTAGTAAGCCAAGACGAAACTCGGAAAAGATTTTTTTTAGAGTCTGAAATTCTTTTTTAGCGGCTTTAACGGATTTCATAGTTTCACTTTGGGACTCATCAATTAAAGGACAGACAATAAAAACTTGAGATTTAAAACTGGAAAGTTGGGACTTGATCCACTGATAGCAAGCATGTCTTTTTGATTTTGAAACAAAAAAAGTTTTTACCGGCAGCCGGCCAACAGGCATTTCGTCGATGAGAGAAAGATCAAGTTCACCATATAAAGTTAAAGCTATGGTTCGCGGAATAGGGGTAGCGGTCATGGTTAAAAGGTGAGGATTGATGCCTTGATTCTTTAAAGCGGCTCGTTGGGCGACGCCAAAACGGTGTTGTTCATCGACGATGACTAATCCAACTTTTTCAAAAGATCTTTTTTTAGCAATTAAGGCGTGAGTGCCGATAATAATGTCGAAGCTAGAAACTAGATGTTGGAAACTGGAAGCAGGTTTGGAGGTGGGAAACTGGAAGCTGGAAATTTTTTGTGAGCTGGTAATAAGAGTAATTTTAGGATTTATAATTTCGGATTTTTTAAATAAATTAGTAATAGTATGATAGTGTTGTTGGGCTAATATCTGCGTTGGCGCCATTAAAAGGGATTGATAGCCGTTTAAGTAAGTTAAATAACAAGCTAAAGCGGCAACGACGGTTTTTCCCGAACCGACTTCACCCTGTAAAAATCTGTTCATAGGAGTAGTTTTTAAAATGTCTGACCTGATTTCACCCCAGACGCGTTTCTGAGCACGGGTTAATTTAAAAGGTAGATTTTCGACGAAATCTTGTAGGTAGCGGTCGTGGCCACTCCCTGCGGTAAAGCGATTGCCGACTTTTTCTTTTTTCCACTCTTTCTTGACCAGTTGCGATGACAGTTGAATCAAAAATAATTCGTCAAAAGCCAATCTTTCTCTTGCTTTTTGAGCTAATTCTTTTGACTTGGGAAAGTGAATATTTTGATAAGCGCTCAACTCATCAATCAAATTATTATAAATAGTTATTTTTGAGGGAAGAAACTCCTCCAAACAACTTTGGATACGATCATAATCAAAATGGTAAAGCAGATAGAAAATTTTTTCACGGATAGTTCTTGATGACAATCCCCTTATCTCAGGATAGACCGGTACAAGCCTGCCGGTATGGATCAAGTGATCACGATTGGCAATTTCATAAATTTTAGGTTCCATCACCATTTTTTGGCCAAATAGTTTCACCTCACCGGCGACACTTATTGACAGCCCTTTTTTAAGTAAGCGCATAAGATAGGGTTGGTTATAAAAAATAAGTTGCATCATGCCGGTTTCATCAGCAATTTTGAAATTTTGGATACGCAAACCCCGTTTACTAATTTGAAATTTAGCTTCGGTGATTTTTCCTTTGATAGTCACCGTCTCAGCGGGCTGGATTCTATTGATAGATGAAATCAAAGAATAATCTTCATATCGAAAAGGAAAATAGTTTAAAAGATCGAAGTAGGTTTTAATCTCAAGAAATTTTAACCGGCGAATGGTAAGAGGACTAGTATTCGGTAGTTTTTCAATCGGAGAGTTTATTACTTCATTTTCCATGATAAACATCATTTACCTAATAAATAAAAGTGGTGCCAGTGAAGAAAGAATCAAAAGGACTGACGATACGATGACAATAATTTTCCACACCTCGTCTCTTTTAATCTTTTTCCCAAATAGTTTCATATTCTAATTATAAAAAAAATTATTTAATTTAGTGAGGTATTTAGTGAGCACAAGTTGCGTAAAACGCTTCGTCAGGTACTATACAGTACCTGACTTCGCTAGATTCTTCCAGGCGTCCTTCCGAAGTCTTGACGTAGTAGGATGGACTTTATGAACATTCTTGCTATAATTTTCTTATGTATCATTCTCGCCGACTAAGAATCAGAAATAGTTATCTACGACAAAGACTGATCACTAAAGGCTTGATTTTTGTTACCGGAGCCATTGTCGTCGGTTTTATTTTTTCCTTCCTGCTTTTTGCCTGGTATGCTAAAGACCTGCCATCTCCCTCAAAATTATCGCAAACGACCGGCAACTCCACTGTTTTTCTTGATCGCGACGGAAAAGTTCTTTTTGATCTTTATAAAGATAAAAATAGAATGCCGGTTTCAATAGACCAGATTCCCCCATCCCTAAAAGAGGCAACGATTGCCATCGAAGATAAAGATTTTTATAAACATCAAGGAATCTCACAGTTTGGTATTCTCAGAGCTTTGTTCAATATTCTTTTAGGACGAGGGTTACAAGGCGGTTCAACTATCACTCAGCAATTAATAAAAAACGTTCTCCTTACTTCTCATCGCACCATCTCACGTAAAATTCAGGAAATGATTCTTGCTTTTGAGGTAGAAAGACGTTATAAAAAAGACGAAATACTATTAATGTATTTAAATGAATCTCCTTATGGTGGATCTTTTTGGGGAGTAGGGACGGCCGCTAAGGGATATTTTGGTAAGGAGGTTAAGGATCTGAATCTGGTTGAGTCGGCCATATTGGCTGGTTTACCTCAAAGCCCTTCGGTTTATTCCCCGTTTATCGGAGAGAAAAATACATGGAAAGAGAGGACTAAAAGTGTTCTACGCCGGATGAGAGAAGATGGATACATTACCAAGCTTCAAGAACAAGAAGGTCAGAAAACGGTCGATAAAATTAAATTTACTTCACCTAAGTTAGCGATTAATGCTCCGCACTTTGTTTTTTATGTAAAAAGTTTGTTGGAAAAAGAATACGGGGAAAAAATCATCGACCAAGGTGTAAAAGTTAAAACGACCCTGGATTTAGATGTTCAAGAGATAATAGAAAAAATTGTTAAAGACGAAATTAGTAAACTTAAAGATTACCATGTAACCAATGGGGCGGTTGTTGTTTTAGACTCCAAAACCGGAGAAATTTTAGCTATGGTTGGTTCATATGATTTTAATGATGATAAGTTTGGCAAGTTTAACGCCGTCTTGGGTTTACGTCAACCTGGATCGGCCATTAAACCAATTACCTATGCTTTAGCCTTTAAAAAAGGCTATACTCCCTCAACTGTGCTTTTAGACGTCAAGACAGAATTTAGTTCAGGCAGTTCCAATGATAAGCCCTATATTCCGGTTAATTATGATGGTAAGTTTAGAGGTCCGATGCAAATAAGGTTTACTTTAGGTAATTCGGAAAATATCCCGGCGGTAAAAATGTTAGCCATGGTTGGAGTCCACGATTTTCTACAAATCGCATATGATATGGGGTTAACCACCTTTTACCCGTCTGATGAAAGTTTGAACCGCTTTGGTTTATCTGTAACGCTTGGTGGTGGAGAAACAACGTTGCTTGACTTAACTTCCGCTTTTTCTGTTTTTGCCAACAATGGATACAAAAACGAAATCTCCTCAATTTTGGAAATAGGTGACTTTCAAGGAAAAAAAATTTATAAAAAAGACGGCAGCCATCAGAAATCAATCATTTCTCCCGAAGTCGCTTTTCTAATCTCTCATATTCTATCGGACAATAATGCCCGTCTTGAAGTTTTTGGCCCGAATTCATATTTGAATATTCCCGGTCGGACGGTGGCGGTCAAAACGGGGACAACCGATGACAAAAGAGACAACTGGGCGGTTGGTTATACGAAGTCGATAACCGTGGGGGTTTGGGTTGGTAATAACGATAACAGTCCGATGAACACCAAGATTGCTTCGGGTGCGACCGGAGCCTCACCTATTTTTTATCAAGCGATGAGAGAATTACTTAACTTGACCGATGGAAAGCAAAAGAAATATAGTGACGGAATTAATGATAAGCCGGATAAAGTCAAAGCGTTGACAATTGATGCCTATCTTGGTGGTTTGCCAAAAGACGGTTATCCCAACCGAGCCGAATACTTTATTGAAGGAACAGAGCCGAAAGATATTTCTCCTTTTTACAAAAAAATAAAAATTTCAAAAAATAATGGTAAACTAGCCAATGATATCGAGATAAAAAATGGACAGTATGATGAAAAAGAGTTTGTTGTTTTTACGGAGAATGATCCGGTGTCAACTGACGGGAGAAACCGTTGGCAAGAAGGAATTGATGCTTGGGCTAAAGAACAAAGCGATGATAAGTTCAAACCACCGACAGAAACATCCGATGCTTCGGCTGAAGATATAGTTATTTCGATTAAAAATCCTTCCGGTCAACAGACAGTTAATTCTAATAATGTCGAAATCAAAGCGAAAATAACTAGTACTCCTAACATTAAAAATGTCAAAATTAAAATTAATGGATCTGAGGTAAAGTCTTTAGACGGGGATCGCGATGAGATTGACGAAACGATTAATTTATCAGATGGCGCTTATGAACTTCAGATAGTTGCTACGAACGAGAAAGATAAATCGAGCGAGTCTACTCTTAAATTTGGTGTTAACAAACCGTGGGATTACTTGACACCGACGCCTTAAAAAATTTATGTGTCGTGAGTGAAAAGTGTCATCGAGAAGCGGATGGTGTTATTCAAAGCAGAGCCTCGTCAGGTACAGTACTGTACCTGACCTCGTAGAAGAAAAGAGTTCACGAACGACAGAATCTAAATTTTTTCAAGCTCTCTCTTTGCTTCCTCTTCCGTGATGTTCTTTTGGGAAGATGAATAATAAAAACGAAGGCTGAGCTTATTTCTAAATATAGAAACAACTTCGATTTTTTGCAGCAGGTTAGATTGGAAGGCTAATTTTTTTATCATCTGGAAGGTGTGTTTGGGTTCTAATTCAAAGGTTTTATCAAGCTTGATGACAGCATAAGGAGTAATTGGTTTATAATTAGGTATTTGGCGGTAATCATCAATCAGCTTTTGTAAGTCAATTTCTGTTAAAAAAACGCCATTCTTTTCTTCTATTTTTATTTCATTCGTTATCATTTGTCCAAGGCCGTCGTTAATATTTAATTCTTTATACAACGCTTCAACAATTCCTTTAAGATCAAAATAGTCCGTATTGACAGCAATTCCTAATTTATAAACTTCTCTACAAGGACTGTCTTTTAAAACACTGTTCTTAAAATAAACCTTGGCAATTTCAAAAAATCTCATTACCCCTTTTTCACCAGGTGCAGTATTGTATCTGGTTTTAACGCTATTGTCTTTAATATTTTTGTAAAGAGAAGGTAAAAGACTCATCCTCATGTATTCGATTTCTTGAGAAATGCTATTTGAAAGTTTTAGGTGTTTTTCGGTTTTCAATCCCGAATCCTCGATCATTTCCTTTGAGATCATCGAATAGTTGATAAATTCATTTAAACCAATATATTTTAAAAAGTATTTTATTTTTGATTGAATTTTGAATAACTTTTCAATTTCTGGCGGTTGTCTTAGATAAACAATTGGTTGAAGTTGATTAGGAAGTTTATTGTAACCATAGATTCTCGCGACCTCTTCAACCAAATCCTCTTTAATATCAATATCATACTGTCTCCAAGAAGGTATGCTGACCGATACAATCTTGGTGCGATCGTCCTCAAGATTGTTAATTTTAAATCCCAGAGAAGTAAAAATGCGCTTAATTTTTCTTGGTTCTATTGTAATTCCAATAATTTTATTGAAAAATTCATAACTGACCGAGATTGACTTTCTTTTAAAATAGGGGTTTGGGTAGATGTCGATTATCTGAGAAGCAATTTTCCCAGCGGCAAATTTTTCTAAAAGTTCTCCTCCATAAACTAAGGTTGGTTCGACCCTTTCTTCATCAAGGCCTTTTTCAAATAAAGTGGCTGCCTCGGTCCTCTGACCAGTCGTCATAATTGTTTTTCTGACGAGGTTTTTGTTGTAGGTTTGGACAAATAATATAATACTCTTTGTCTTGTTAGATACCGCCGAATTAGCTCCACCCATAATACCGCAAAGATCGATGAGTCTTCCCTCTCCATCTTCAATAACAATATCATTGCCCGAAAGAGTAATTTCTTTTTCATCAAGCGTGATAATTTTTTCTCCTTTTTTGCTTCGGCGCATAATCATCATCGATTTTTTTACTTGATCATAGTCAAAAACGTGAACGGGTTGACCCAAAGAAAGCATGAGATAATTTGAAATATCAACCACGTTATTAATCGACCGAATACCGCAAAGCGTAAGTCTTTTACTAATCAATTCGGGCGATGGTTTCAAATTCAAGTCTTCAAAAACAAGGGCGGTGAATCTTGAGCAAAGATCCCTGTCTTTAATAATTACTTTTAAAGAATTTTTATTACAGTACTTTTTTTGGATGTTAACAAATTTGTAATCGTTTAGAGGATCAAACTTTAGTTTTGCTTTTTTACCAAACTCAGGTAAAATAGCTTGGCACTCTTGGGCGATACCAAAAACTGAAGCAGCGTCAACGCGGTTAGAGGTGATTTCAATGTTAAAAACATAATCGTCTCCCATCTTATCGACCTTCTCTACTGATGGACCGCATAATGAAAGGTATTTTTGGATATCATAAGGACTGGCATCAGTGTCAAGATATTCCAAAAGCCAGTTATAAGTGATTTTTATATTCATAGTTAGAACTGTTCTAAAAATCTAATATCTCCATCGTATAAGAGTCTCATATTATTAAGTCCTATTTTAATCATGATTAAACGTTCCAATCCAAAGGCAAAGGCCCAACCGTTATATATTTCAGGATTAATTTTTCCCTCGATTAATACGTTGTGGTGAACCATGCCAGCACCAGCCAACTCAAGCCAGCCTGATTTACAGACTTTGCATTTTTGATGGCCGATGGTACCTTTCCCTTTACAAATACTACAGGTAATATCGACCTCAAATGAGGGTTCAGTAAATTGAAAATGAAATGGACGAAGGCGAGCCTGATAGTCTTCACCAAAGTATTCTTTGACGAAATAGTTGATCGAAGCTTTAAGGTTTGTTATTGTAATATTTTTATCAATGCACAATGATTCAAATTGATGGAACATTGGTGTATGAGTGGTATCCCAATTTGGTCGATAACATTTCGCGATACTGACCATTCTGATGGGTGGCCTACCGCAGCGCCACATTTCTCGTACTTGACCGGAGGAAGTATGCGGAGAAAGGATCATTTTACCCAGTTTTGGTGCCGGCGGAACATCGATAAATAACGTTTCAAAATCATCGCGGGCTGGATGATCAGGAGGCATATTTAATGAATCAAAAGAAAAATACTCCCATTCCACTTCCGGATAACTCATCCGAATAAAACCGATTCTTTGAAAGGTTTTAGATATTTTCTCAACTGTAGATGTAATTAAATGGAGACTGCCTCTAGGATAAGGCTTACCCGGCAAAGTCGCATCAAAAAATTCATCAGTTTTATTATTGGTTAACTCCAATTTCTTAATTTTTATTATTCTTTTAACTTCGTTTTTTAATTGATTAATTTTTTGTCCATAAGCTTTTTTTTTATTAACTGGAACATCTTTTATTTTTTGCAGTAGCTTATTTATAAGGCCCTTTCGACCTAAATACTTAACTTCTAATTGATCAATGCTAGTTAAATCAGTTAAAGAAGAAAGTTCTTTATTGAGCTCGATGATAATATCCTTATTGTTTTGCATAAGTAGAATTATAGAGAAGAATCGATAAAATAACAATATCTCTATTATATGATATAATATAGGTCTAAAATATTATGACACATCTTAGCTCTGAACAAAAGACGGTATCAATGATGCCTCTTTTAATTACAGGACTATTAAATCCTGTCAAATTATCATCGGTCCAATCTCTTAAACAACTTCCTTTAATACGATTCAATCCAGATTTGATAAACAGAGTATTGAACCATTCGGTTAGAAGAAACGGGGAACAACATATAAATCCGAACCTTGTCGGTGGAGTTAGCCAAATTTTTAATCTTTATGACTTGTTTTATTCTGGTGCCCCGCTTAGACAGTATTTACAACAAGACAAACATATCCCAGGTGCCCTGGATAGAAAAGCTAAGAAGGGCTTGATGCAGGCAGTAGATAATTTAAGTCAATTTATTTTAAATGGAGCCGATATTTTATATGCCACTCACACAGGTCAGAAGATTGGAGAGTCTCAAAGCTTAAACTCAAAAAAAATTAAAGGCCATACATATGACTCAAGCTTAAAATTTTTAAAGGATTTACGTGAGATAATTCAAGAAAAGCCTGAATTTTTAAATAATGTTTTTCATTCTCTTGAGAATTTAGTGACCGTTCTTCAACAAGAGCAGGAGCATGACTTAGTTAAAGTTTTGTCTCAAGCCAATCTTCATTCTGATTTTTTCCATTTTATCACTAGATTTTCACAAACAATCAAAGATACTCTAGTTGCTGTTATTGGAAAGGAACATTACACAAGGTCGCTGCAAGCTAATTTTGTTTCGACCAAAACAAAAGATCGTAAAACAAGATTAAAAATTCCATCCGGTCTCTTACCTATAGTCGGAGTGATTGCCTTGGCAATTATACTAGGAGCTTGTGGTCCCGCTCCAAGCGCTTCTTCCCAAGAAGTAGTCGCCAATGCCCAGTCCACTGCCCAGGCGGTATGGGATCAAAAGACGTTTGAGTTCTGCGCGATGCAAAGTAATGCAAGTGTCTGCTATGAAGCCATGGAAAATCCACTTTCTGTTCCTGATGCTGCTGGAGCGGCCGAACAAGCAGCTAAAAGTTATGCTGTTTCTAATGGTATTACCCTTGACCCAAGAATTATTGAAGCGGTGAAAACATCTCAAAAGAGATATCAACAGTGGGGTGGAATAATCACAGACATTTATTCTAGTATGGATGATGGAACATTTTATGGTTGGGATTTTTCAACTTTACCAAAAGAGAGTCAGTATGATATGTTAGATGAGGTAGTCACTAAGGCAGAAGAAACTGATACACGTGTTATTCTTGATATCGGTCATGGTGGAGTCTACAGCCCTTGCCCTGCAGGCACACTTTGCGTTGCTATGGATCCAGTTTCGACCGCGCCTGGTTATATTTATGAAGAGGAGGATGTCGGCGCCACTGGTTGGTTTAAACTGCTTCTTGATAAAATCAGCGCTTCGTTTATCGGATCACGAGCCGATGAAGTTATTTACAGACTACCTCACACAATTAAACACCAAGATATCAGTCAATTAACTGCCTTAGATCAAATGTTTGATATAAGATTAATTTCAACCGACGCGGTTTCTACTTTAAAGCCGGGCGGATATTATGTTGTGATTATTAGTTCTAGTAGACCCTCTGATGCAGATACTTTATCAGATTATTTAACTGAAAATCTCAATCCTGAAGAATTTGAAATATTTAATGTAGTATCATTAGCCGAAGCACAAGAAAAATTTTCTGGACAAATCCAAGCTCTTAGAGGAGTACAGCGTTCTGCTTGGCCTAATGTAGAAGATATTTCGCGTGCGGTAATTGTGCGTAGAAAATAATTTTTTTTAAGATTTTGCTTTTTCCACTATTTTTTCGAAGACAGGAGGATATTTGAGAGCAATTTGAGATAATATCTTTCGATCAAGTTCAACCTTTTTTTCTTTAAGCTGATGGATAAAGTGGTTGTATTTTATGCCTTTTTGAGCTAAAGCGGCGTTTAAACGAATGATCCAAAGCTTGCGGAAATCGTGCTTTTTGTCCTTTCTTCCGGTAAAGGCATACTCACCGGCATGGAGAACCACTTCTTTCGCCTTTCGGAATGATTTATGACGGGTTAACCAATAACCTTTAGCCAGTTTTAAAACTTTTTTATGTTTCTTTTTAGTGAGAATTCCCGATTTTACTCTTACCATACTTTAAAAACTTAATGAACTTTTTAACTTTATAACTTTATAACTCATCTGCCTAGCATCTTTTTTATTTTTTTCTTGTACCGACCTTCGACTGTTTTCATTAATTTGAGTTGGCGAATTCGCCTTTTTGACTTTTTGCTACGTAAATGTCTAAGATACTGAGAACGATGTAAAATCTTTCCCCCCTTAGTCATCTTAAATCTTTTAACCGCTGATTTATGAGTTTTTTGTTTAGGCATAGTATTTTTACTCTTAACATCTAACTATTTTTTTCTAGCAATCACCGTTCGAATAACCCTTCCTTCCAAACGTGGGGGTTTGGGCAGATTAACATCTCCCAGCTGGCTAATAAACTTATTAATCAAATCAAAACCCATATTTTTTTTAATAATCTCTCTACCGCGCAAACCTAAGTTAAGCCTTAATTGATTCCCGTCAGATAAAAACTCTTTTCCTTTATTAATCAACCTGTTTAGATCTGCTGGCCCAATAAAAAGCGATAACTTTAAATCTTTGACAACACTTTTCTTTATCCCCTTTTTCGCTTCTTGCAACTTTTTTTCTTCCTGATATAAAAACTTTTTAAAATCGATTATTTTAGCAACAGGAGGATGGGCGTTGGGTGCAATTAACACTAAATCAACCTCTTGTTCCTGAGCTTTCCTCAAGGCTTCGGCTTTGGATATTACTCCTATCTGTTTACCTTTATCATCAATAACTCTCAAACTTTCAGCCTGAATTCGATAATTGGTAAAATAAAACTTTCTTACCTGACGATGTCTATGCGAAATTCTCAATTTGTTTTCTAAGTTTTTCGATAAACTGATAAAGGTTAACTAATCCTAAATCTTTTCCTTCCCTTGTTCTAACGCTTACTTTATAAACTTTATTAACCTTATAACTTTCTAACTCTCGTTCTCCAATTATAACCATGTATGGCACTTTTTGCAAGGTAGATTCTCTGATTTTAGATCCCAAAGTCTTATTATCAAGGTTTAATTCAGCCCTAATATTATTTTTTAATAAGACATTTTTAACTTTTAAGGCATAATCCTGAAATTTGTCTGAAACCGGTAAAATTGCAAGCTGGATAGGTGAAAGCCATAAAGGAAACGCTCCGGCGTAGTGTTCTACGAGAATCGCAAAAAAACGCTCCAATGAACCGGCGATTGCCCGATGAATGACAACCGGTCTTTTAATTTCCCCCTTTTCATCAATGTATTCAAGTTTAAATCGTTCCGGTAAGGAAAAATCTATTTGGATTGTGCCACATTGCCATTCCCTTCCAAGTGCGTCTTTGATTATAAAATCGAGTTTTGGACCGTAAAAAGCCGCCTCTCCTTCCTTAACAGTAAATTTAACTTTTTTCAAACTAACCGCTTTTTTGATTTTATCTTCAGCGTTTTTCCAGACGGCATCGGACCCTAAATATTTG
>PEUF01000054.1 GCA_002780795.1 Candidatus Roizmanbacteria bacterium CG02_land_8_20_14_3_00_36_15
TTGAAGAAGCTCCAGCCACTTTTAAACCCCCTCCTCTAAAAAAACCTGGGATCCAAGCAAGAGTGGCCGGTTTTAGAGCTATAGCTAAGATGTGGAGAGAAAAAGGTTCTGCGTCAATGTCAGATTGGTTAGCGAGTTTAAAATTAAAAAAAGATAAATCTGTCCCTCCGGCTACCCCTCCGGCTACCCCTCCGGCTAAACGAGAAACTCCTGCCGCTCCTTTTGACGATAATCCTCCAGCGGGAGATATATAATATTAAAGATATCTCGATTTAATCTTTAAAATCTATAACCGATAAAACCTTTCTCGTTGTATATTTAAGTATAAATGCAAATTAGTACGGCTATTTATCTGACTATAAGGTATTCGATGAGTTTACTCTTCCGATGAAGTTTTAAACCTCTATGAATCGAAACTGCGTCTTTTAAATGACCAAAAAAACTATCCAAGGAATTGGTGGTGTTTGGCATGTTTTTAACGGTTTGATAAGTAAACAAATAACGTAAGTTTTTTCTCAAACTCCGGTAGCACTTCTTAACCTTTTATGGGTATAGTTCCACCTTTTAGTTTCCGGATTAATCGTTCTTTGTTTGATGAATTCTCCATATTTGAATTCCCAAACTTTCTTCCTTAAAATTCCTTTCCTTCTTTTGTTCTGAAATGATTTTAAACAAGACAAACATTTATACGATTGTTTGCCTTTATGAAGACCGTTTTTCTTAACTCTATAGGACTGGCATTTTGGACATTTTTATTCATGAAAATAAAAATTGATAATAAAAGATTATTCTAACAATCTAAGGTAGTAATTTCAGCCGTACTTTTTTGCAATTATGTCAAAATTCACAATCTAAAACAGTTTCTACATTTAGAACTGACGATCTTGATATTCCTGCTTTTTTGAGGAACAGGAGATGAAAACCAGATATTTTGTTAGCTCCACTTGACAAAATCACCGGTGATTTTGTATAGTTAAATTATATGTATATTCACCGGATTGCAGAAAGCAAGATCAAAAACCTTCTGATAAGTCCCAAAGTGATTATTCTTCTGGGAGCTCGCCAGGTGGGTAAAACCACCCTAATCCAAAGGATTATTCGACATAATAAAGGATTAGTACTAAATCTTGACATCGAGGTGGATAAAGCCAGACTTTTAGGCATTTCTCATCTTGTTCCCAAAGACGCAATCAGAAGTCTTGGCAATCCTTCTTTATTTATTATCGACGAAGCTCAAAGACTACCGGAAGCTGGTAGAATTGTCAAAGGTTGGTTTGATAGTAAAATAAAGACAAAAATCGTTCTTCTTGGTTCATCAAGTCTAAATCTTTTAAGTCGATCGGCCGAAAGTTTAACCGGCCGGAACGTAAAGTTATTTCTACCACCTTTATTATTTTCCGAAGTTCTATCCCCTCAACCTTGGTATTCTGAAAAATTAACTTCCGACATTTTAAAACAAGACTTCCATAATCAATTAGATGCTTTGATCCAAGAACAAATGATATATGGTAGCTATCCGGAAACGGTAGTTACCTCACAAAAACAGCAATATTTATTAAATTTAGTATCCGATTATTTATTAAAAGATGTTTTTCAATCAACTCTCATCAACTCACCCGATACGGTGAAAAAACTATTATTGCTTTTGGCTCATCAGATTGGATCCGAAGTATCACTGACCGAACTGGCAAATAATCTTCAGATCAGCCGGGTAACCGTCGAAAAGTACCTTGATCTTCTCGAACGGTCATTTGTAATTTTCAGACTTCCGGCATTTAGCAATAATTTAAGAAAAGAAATTGTCAAAAGCCATAAGATATTCTTTTGGGATACCGGCGTTAGAAATGCCATTTTAAAAGACTTCAACTTTTCCGGTTTTAGAAATGATTTTGGTTTATTATGGGAAAATTGGGTCATTGCCGAACTCGCCAAGAAAGATCTCTTAGAAGGTCAACTGAATAATTTTTATTTTTGGCGGACAATGAACGGATCCGAGGTTGATCTTATTATTAAAGGCAGCAGCACCTTTAAAGCTTATGAAATCAAATGGTCAAAAGAACGGCAAATCTGTAAGGCATTTACCAATCGTTATCATGTACCGGTTAAAACAATTTCAAAAAACAACGTGATTGATTTTATTTTGTAACTTAAATATATGGTCGATGCAATTTCTCATGTTCCAGTACCGATGGATGCTATTCAAGCCAGACATTTGGTCATCAAAGAAAGCCTGAGGTCAGAACGGGTGATGACTGTCCCTCCAAGAACTCCGGAAGGAAAGATTGTTGATAAAAAAGGAGTCATCATCATTGACAGGCCTGATAAAGATGGTCTTGCCTTGGGAATAGATGGTGATCCTGATCGTACTCAGTTGGCGATGCGCTTTGCTAAAGGAAAAGAAGGAGGAGAATTAACTCCGGCTGTGATTATGCTTGATAATACTCCTGATGGTAAAACAACCCAAAGAAAGATGGAGAAACTGGTTAGCCTGATTAGTCCGGAAGATAGTTCTCCCTAGGCAGAACAATATCGTCAAGCTCTTGAGAAGAGTATGCCTGAAGGGATTGATCCTTCAGTTATGAACAATCTTGAGGCCGCCTGGAGTTTTTATCTGGTTGGACCTGATGAGGCTGGTCGTTATTCAGCCGGATCAAAAACTGAGGTCAATCTTGACGGACAACCTCAACAAAACAAAGTTGGTACTATCACCATCATCCGTTACCAGACAGATAACCAGGTAAAGTTTGCCATCCTTGGTAAAAACTTTGCTGACAGTCCCCAACCTCAGACAGATAAACGGATTAAGATGGCTCTTGTCCCAGACATGATGACTGAGTTTGCCAACAGACTACAACCTCCAAAACCTACTCCACCACCTCAACCTCCAATAGAACCAGTAGTATTACCACCTGATCAACCAGGACAACCAGCGAGACAGGTGATTGAAGATGTGGCGACTAGAATAGGGCCGGCACAAGAAATGCCTGTTCCTGCACCTATCTAAGAAATTATTGATGGCATGCTCGAAAGAGAAGCTTCGCCTAAATCAACAATTATCGCCGCTCTTAAAAGAGCTATTCAAATCAAGGAGGCTGGAGGGATTGTTTATAGAATACCCGATCTCTTTTTAACTGATAATGATTCGGAAGATATTTCTATTTTACATAGGGCGTTGTTTGGAAAACAAATACCCCTGAGAGTAGAAAAGATAAATTTCCGGATACCTACATCCTCAAAAAAAGATTTGGATTCAAAGTTATTATTCCTTGAAACTACGCCTTTTGAAGAACTTAACCTTCAAGATATGGGAGGTGGTAACAGAGTGGTGTTAACGGTCGCTGATTTTAACGATATTAAAATTCTTGGAAATCATTCAAATTTTTTGCATGGTTCTCGTGGTGATAAAAAGACGTCCGTTATTTTTGAAAAAATGGAGAATGTTGAACAAAAACCAAGAACAATTAGCCTCCTTGGTGCTGGCTTTTTAAACTTAGATCTTCAAGTCTGTGAGATTTTGGAAAAAACCGGCTGCCTGTTTAAATTATCATTGAATCAAGATTTTATAATTAAAACAAGTAATCAAATAGTAATTCCAATTGAAAACCCGTCGGGTATTAAAACTTCATCATATAAACTAAAAAGACAAAATCCAGAAGGTTACCCTGCTCAAGCTATCTATACCCTTGTCCCATCAGAACAACCAGAGCGAGTCATTTTATCTAAACAAGATTTATCCCCACAGGCTTTAATAAAAAAACTGATTGCGCTTCAGGTTCCTGAAAACTTTCCTCTTGTCAGTGCCCTTAAAAAGGCTAAAATGGAAGCTGACGGACGCATCCATATAACAACACCGGTTACGATAGCGCTCGATGATCCTGAAGTTGGTGAAAAACCTTTAAAAAGCTTTCCGGAGACGTTGAATACTGCCGGATATAACCGTCAAATTATTATAGATGAGTTATTTATTAATAACACCGATCAAAAATGGGGACACAGAGCTGATATTGGTCGGTTTGATGTTGGTGTATTAAATGCTTCAGGCAACGGTGCCAAAGATAGAATGTCTATTATTAATGCTAATATTAATACTCTTAATATTGGTCCTAATACATTCGTATATCTATCATTAAACCAGTAAAGAATCAAGGCCGACCGAAGTTAAATATGTAAATATAAATAATAGGGGCTTTCTGTACTTAGATGAACTATCTGCTAAAAACTTATCAGAAACCAGGTGTATCTTTCATTTACCTCCTCAATCAAAAGATGTCGAGTTTATAGTTGAACACTTCACAGTCAATATTTCAGTACCAAGTCCGTCCGGCGAATATATACTAAAAAAAGCGGCTGATCAACAAACTGGTTATATCCTCGCTCCCACACATACAGGGAGAGTGAAGCACTCCTCGAGCTTATAGAATACCATGGGGTATCCTACTGTGGCGCTCGGGGCTTCAGCACAAACAGGGTTTCGGAGTGCGAAACCCTGTACCGTCCCAACTTCAGTCGTGGACTGGTACATGGGTAAGCGTCTAAACCACAGGAGATGAAAATATCTGCTATCTTTAATATATATGCCTCAAGAGACTTCAATAATACCCAATTATAAACTCCACCCCGACCTAAATTTGGTAAGAACCAACCTTTTCCGCCAGCCGGAAATAATCAGTCTCAGCCACCGTTTAGTCATTGAAGAACGGTTAAAAACTGCCGGAAAACTCCTGCCTCAACGAAATAAAGAGGGCCGGATAAAAAGTCGAGATGATCTCATCTTTCTTTCTCCACCCGACGACAGTCTAATACTGGCGATCAAAGGTGATAACAAAACTCATTTAACTTTAAAGTTTAAACCGCAAAACTACTTATATGAGTCCTCAGCCAATGTTCCTGTCTTTGAACAGACATTTTCCCGTCAAGACCGCACGGAAGAAGAACTGATTGTCCCCCAACCAATAAAAAACCTGCAGATAATCAGGGAAATTCTCCCGACCGATCTCCCGACCGAAGCGGTCAAGAAAATCGATGGCGCCTGGAGCATGTACCTGGTCGGACCGGATGAGCAAGGCCAGTACAGGGCCGGCAACGCCGAAGACCTGGGATTAAAAACGCTTCCGGCTAACCGTCAGGTCGGTACGGTCACCCTAGTCCGCTATCAAAGCAACGGTCAGGAACAGTACCTCCTCTTTGGTAAAAACTTTGTCGATCGGGAGGGATCAGCGACGAAAAAAAAGATCCTCGCGGCTAAAATCACCAATCTTCCTCAAGCCATCCGAGAAAGAAAAACCAAACTGGTTGACTCTCTTTTAGACGCCCCCATCCTGCAAAAAAGCCGTGAAGAAATAAAGGAAGATATTGATCTGCCTTTTAATTTTAAAGACCTAGTCGAGAAAGAGTTTAGTCGCTCTTTAGGCGAAGACCGCTTTGCCTACTGGATGACTTATGCCTGGCCGGAAGAAGAGCTCGGCCCGCTTGATCCGGTGGCCATCGGCCTTCTCTCTCGTCTTCGAGCTGCCACTCATCTGTCAGAATCGGACCTGCCCGAGGTCGGTAAAGAACAAACCAGTATTGACTATGTCAAAAAAATAATTATTCAAGCCTTGGAACCAACCGGTTTGGTTCGTCAACTGGAGAATCAACTGGCTTTAACCTGGGCCACCTCTTTTGAAGAAAAAGAATTTTTTTCCGAGATTGCCCCAGCCTATAAAAAATATCTTCAACGGGAGCATGGCCAGCTCAGTTGGTTTAAGGACCTTGATAAAACCCCGGCTAGACAACGCCATCTGCTCGTTTCTTTTAACCGAGAATTGACTGAAGACCCGGCCGCTTTTTTCCAAAAATTCTATGCCCGCAATGAAAATGTTGATGGCTTCTGGCTCGGTCAACAAATGGCGGAAATTTTTCTCCACCAGCAAAATCAACAAGAACAGCTAGCTAACCGTCCCCATGAACTTCAACAGTTTTTAATAAGAGGCGAGTTTGAAAATCAGTTAACAACCAATATCTGTCAGGACGCCGTCTGCCAAAACCTATTCAGAACTTTACCAAAAACGGATAAATCCTCACCATTTCAAGAAATGATGGCTGAGTTTTATCAGGGCGACGGCAAGCCGAAGAATAAATTTGCCCGTTGGGTGATTAATGGTTGGAACGCCGTCTTCGGCAGCGAAAATTTTGACCCGTTAGCCGTCGGCATTTTATATTCCTTCCGCAACGAACTTGGTCTGGACGACCAGCACCTACCCAACATCGATGATTTGTCAGCGGAAACAACGCGCAAAATGACTCTTCAGCTGCAAGCCTTAAAACCGATGATTGACCGAATAGAACAAGAAGTAGCTCCAGCCTACCTTAACTTTATCCAAGCCGATCCTCAAAATCTACCTGGTTCGCCAACCGATTTCCTTTTACGTTCTTATAGCCGTAATCCAAATAATTATGCTTTTACACTTGGGACCCGGGTTGGCCAGGCAATCAGAGATATCTATCAGGAAACATCTGTTGACCGGGAAACAAACTTTCAGAGTCAACTGGAAAAACAACATCAGGTTTTTGAACAATTGATGAACGGTGAGTACCGCGGTCAGCGCTCCGAAATTGCCAACCACGCCTATCGAGTTCTTTACAAAATTTCCCATCTGCGAGAAAAGGTCGATGTCGAAGAAAAGGAAAAACGGATGGCTACCTTCTCTGAAAAAGCGGAAAAAACTGTGGGAAAATTAACAAGAATCGGCTTTACCGCCGGACGGCTGATGCATCGATTAACCAGCTCATCAGAAGGCGAAAGCATGTTTAAACCCGGCCGGGGAGCTTTCCGTAGAGGCGCCCTTACTGGTCTGGCCGCCGCCGAGGGTTACCGATGGATGACCGATCTGACCGAGTCTTCTTTATCCCGACCGATCCAGTTAGGATTCCTTGGCGCCGGTTTTATTCTCGGCCGCTCCAATCCTTTAAAGGACATCCGCTGGGCCAACGTCGGTAAAACTCTTATCCGTGGTGTCTCCTCATACGCCTTTATTCAACTAGCCGATATCGCCCTAAAAAAAACCGGTGTCTTTCCACAAACGGTCACCTTATTAGGCAACATTGATATTCCTCTTCAAGCCACCATGGCCAAGATGATCGTCGGCAACGTCTTTAGTAGTCTGGGGATGAACTTTACCAGTGAGGCGCTGGTCAACTGGCGAATCAATCATAAACCGCTGGTTGACCGCTTAACCGAATATTTATTTTTTAAGGACGTCAACCCTAGTTATGCCAAACGCCTTTTAACCACCGGTAAAAAACCACTTTCTCTAAAAAAACACGCCCCGCCTCAACCATGGACCCGCATCGCTGACTTTCTCGAAACCGGCGTCGTCAGTTTTGAAGATTTAAAAGCAGCGGCCGAGACCGCCAAAGAAAGTCGTGAGGTTTTAATGACCTTAATGATTTCCAACCCGACCCGCTACTCTCGACACGCCGTCGTCAGAAACAACCATACCTACTATATCGATAATCAGGAGATGGTCGCTCGGATCGAGGAAATCCAAAGAAAACTCCACCATGCCGCCCTCCAACTGCCAGCGGCCCAAAGAGAACAGATCTGTGATTTGCTTGAAGAAGACGAAACCGCCGAATTAGCCAGTCGGATTACCCATCGGCTGAGAAAAACCAAAGCCTGGGGCTTGGTGGCTACATCCGGAGTCAACCTCACCTGGCTGGCTGCCTTCCACGCCAAAGACGTTGTTAACCTTTACGCTGATCGGTTCCCTTTTTTAAAAAGATCGATCGATTATTTACAAGCAGCTGTTGACACTATTTTTGGCAAAGCTCATCAAGTTACTCCGCAAATGGACTTAAACAGCTTGCCTGAAAATGCCGGTCCGGTAAACTTTGTTTATTCCGAAAGAATGCCGGCCGATCAACTGTTAAATGAAGTGTCTGATCGGATGAATAATCTTTATCAACTATTAAGTATTGTCAAAGATCAGAATCTCGATCCGGCCGTCGCTAATATGCTTTGTAATCAGTACCAAATAACACCACAGCAGTTGACCGAAGTCGGCAACGTTCTCGCCAACAACCAGCTAACCGGCGAAGACATCTATGCATTTCTTGCCGTGACTAAATCTTTACAACTATCTGACGATCAGGTTGTCAATCTTATTGGGAAAGCGCTGTCCGGGAGCGACCACAATAATCTGGGAAAACTAGCCGAGGCGTTGACCTCTCAAGGAAATCAACTGAAAACTGAACTGGCTGAGTCGGTTCGAGGTAGTCCAAATCTAGCCCGAGGTCTTTATCTTTTTCAAAATCATCTCGATCAATCGCTTCTCTCACGGCTTGGGATTGACAGCCAGTCACCAGAGTACCAGCTCGGGTTTACCGACCTCAACAAATCAACCATAAACTCAATTGTCAAATCTGATACGACTTTTGTATTTGAGCATAATCAGCTCGTGGTTAAAAAAGGGACTGATCTTCTGGTTGAACAGTTGTCTTCTCCCGAGTATACAAGTGATAAATATCGGGCCGAGTTTGCCCTCCAAATTTTACAGAAACTTTACAGCGCCGATCCAAAAGATCTGCAGACCGCTCTCGCCGATCCAGATTATGCTCACTTTCTCGGCGAGATCTCTAAACTGCGCTACACTTTTTCGGATAGCGATTCTTTATTAGCGGCGATAAAAAATAGTGCTTCTAATAGTTATCAACCTTATACTTATCTTAGAGAAATCTATAACTTAACCAGCCAAGATCTGGGCGAAAATCAAGCCCGTAAGTTAATCCAGGACGCCGTCCAAGGTGATCCACAAGCCTTTATTCTCCTTCATCAATCAATCCAGTCTCATTATCCCGGTCAGCTCGCCAATCTTTTTGACAACACCAATGATACACTTTTGGAACGGATGATCAACTACAGCCGGGGTACTTTGCTTCAAGAATCCGATCTTCAGGAGAATTTGTTAAAAACAATTAAAGCTTATCAAACCGAACTGGGTTTGGTGCCCCCGGCGGCCCAAGCCACTCCTCTCTGGCAACGGTCTCTCCTTGAGACACCCACCAATCTCGGACAAGAAGCTGGGCTGGCACAACTGTTTAATGGTCAAATACCGCTGGAGCGAGGACTCAGTCAGGCTCTTAATCTTTCCGACTATCTTTTCACCAACGAAGGACAGGTGGTTGGTTATTATAGTAACGCTTTTTTCTTACCACGAGCTACTTTTCCGGAAACATTAGTTACTTATGTTGACAATATTGAAGGTCCTCTCCACCACAGCAGTCTTAACTTTTTTAAAACTCTTGTTGGTCGTAACATCCGTGTCTTGTTCGATAAAACCGCCGGGGGCGATCTGGGTGAGATTGACTATTCCGGAGCCTCTGATCCGGCTATGCAACTGGCCAAGGTATTAATGAATCATTACAATCCGACCGACCCAAGTTATTACAACGCCGAATATTTGTCTAAATTAGTGGTCGCCACTCTCACCAACCATGTTCCCAAAGAGATGAACTATCTTTTTGATGCTACTCAGTCACCGCCGTCTATACCCGCGCCCGAAGTTAACCCATCAGATCACTTTGATAGTTGGGCCAGGCTTTTTAACTTAAACGCCGACTCTTCGCTAAAAAACTTTTTTGATAATATTCACCATCTGGGAAAAGACGCAATTAACGAACTTTGCTATAAATTTGAACAGTATCTTTTGGGTCAACGGTTAATCCGTATTTACGGCAAAGAGGTTATTTATCAGAACTACCTTAACTATGTTTATTTAGGTAGCGTTAACGGCGTCCCTATCCACGGTATGGAAGCCGGGGCAGAACTATATTTTGGCAAAACCGTGGAAAATCTCAATAACGGCGAAATGCTAATACTGACCGGCATGGCCCAACAACCAAGCGGCTACTCGCCTTTGGCCCGTACCCTGACTCCGGCGGAAATCGCTCAAGGGATTACCTCGGCCGACCAGATTATCCGTAATGTTGCTTTAAACCGGGTCAATCTTTTACTAGGTAAAGGCGTGATCAACCAAACTCAGGCCCAACATATCCGTGAGCAGATCGCCCAGGTCCAGTTCACCAACCAACCACCGGATCATCTGACCAATGTCGTCCCCGATCAAGCCCAGGCGTCGTTGGCAAAGGCTTTAGCCCAACCAACCCCTACCGCTGGGAATATTATTGATATTACTAATCCCGCCGACACCTTCACTAGCCACTCAGCCGCCGAAACCGTCAACGCTCTTTCTCAAACGGGGACGGAGTTGCCGATGCAGAAACAGGTGGAAACTTTTCTGGCGCCGATGCTCCAGATTGACCACAGTGGCACGGTTGAGGGTTTAGTCTCTCACCCGCAAACGATCGACCAAGTGGCTCAAGATCTTGAAATTCTTATTAACAATGGCCAGCAACAAAATCTTCACGGAGATAAGCTTTATCAATTTTTAACAACAGAGCTGAATAAACTGGGTGTTCCCTTAGATAGTAAAGAAGCTCAAGATAGTATTCGTTACTTTGCCGCCAGCACCATTGATCAACAAGGTAATGCTAAAGCCGGCCAGTGTTTCCGCGCCGTCCAAGCAGTCACCGGCCTGAATTTTAGTGGGTCGGATATGGTAGCTGACATTGGTGGTTGGCCGCTTACTTCGCCGAAAGACATTCTTAAAACTTTATATGGATCACTAAAGGATGCCGTCACTTTTGAAAATACGATTTTGATTAAATTCCACTCGGTCGATCAACTTAATGTCGGTGACCATATCGTTATCGACAATCCTAGCTCGGATGCGGCCGGACACGTCGCTTTGATCATTAAAAAAGGCGTTAACAGTCTCGGTCAGCCGATGGCGGAAATCTTTGATGTCAATGCCGACGAACATGGCACCGCTCGCATTATTACCGTCACCAACGATAATATTAATAGCCTTTTAACTCATCAACATCAGGCAGCGATCGTCCGTCTCACCCAAACATTTCAAGATAACGCCATTGTTCCGACCAGCAGTCTGGTCGAGCGTCACCAGGATGTTTTTACCATGGCGGTCCACAATCCAGAAATACCAGGTATTAATCAGGTTGACGTACCGGTTTTCCAATCAGTTGGCGCTGACGGCTCGGTCATCGAGCATCCTGGGATAGCCCTTTCAATCATCGACTCGGAAGGTCACCAACTGGCCGACTTCAATCCAACCGGTGTCTTGGGTAAAGTCCCCATTCTTCCCGGTTCAACCATCAAACCATTTATCTACGCCTTTTTAAGAATGAAAGGAATCAATCCGGACATTCCTCTCCCCAACCAACCCGGCCAGTTTACCCTCGATGGTTCGACACTACCGTTCCCTGTCCGTAATCCCATATCATATACCTTACTTAACAGTCTGGGATCGAATAACACAATGACTCTTAAACAGGCGCTGGCCGTCTCCACTAATGTCGTCTTTCAAAGAGAGATGGTTGATCTTCAAAAGGATAATCCCGAGCTCTGGATTGAATTTCAACAGTTTCTTAGACAATTTGGCCTGGAACTGACCGATATTTATGGCAACGAACTGCGTACGGCGACGGCTGTCCCGGCCATCGGCAGCGACGCCTACGTCAGGAGCGTCGACCATCTTGCCTTTGCCTACACCATGTTGGCCAATCCGGAGCATTGGTTTAAAGACCAACGCCTGGTTGCTATTCTTGATGAGACTCGGACTGTGTTGATGGATGATAATCTGAAGAAGTCGGTCACCGGCAACGGATTTTCTCTGTCAGCGCTCGGTCAACAAGAACTTTCTTCTGCTTGCAATGGTATTGCCAACACCTGTTTTACGAAAACCGGCACCGTCGGTGGCACTTTCTTTAACGCTATCACTCAACGATGGGAAAATGCCACCACCAGCGTCTTAACTGCCAATATTATTAAACTACCTGACGGCCATTGGGCGGCCGCCGTTGCTGTCGAGGCCGGCCAACAGGTGACGGCCGACGGACAGATAGTCCAAACCAATTTAGACAGCCTTACCGTTAATCCTTGGGGCTCGATGATGGTCTTACCTTGGCTCCGTACTCTTATGGAGTCGCTGGCAACCTCACCACCGCTTGCCGGTCAGTGATAATATCAAATCCGTCTAAACACTTTATAAGATTTGAAGATACCCGTTTTGAGACAATCGCCTGGGTCCCTTTAGGGTGAGGCGGTCGAAAAACGCGGTATCGAAAATCTTAAGATATAAGTTAATCAACTGGGTCTGATATAAACTATTATTTTCTTAGTGTCAAAAGAAGACGGTTGGTTTCATTAATCAGTGGCTTGAGGTTTTTTATCTCCCCTTTCCCGTCAATGATAGAAAGACAGTCTTTAATTTTATTTAGCAGATTCTGCTGGCTAATCTTTTTTTCCTGAGAGCATTCTTTTTCTTTTTCGCCTGTTAATATATCCATCAGAAACGTCCTGGTAAAATCTTTTTTCAACTCTTTAGTCGTCTCGGCTAAAAGATTATTAACTAGTTCAGCCGACAGCCTTTTGGCCAAAAAATCAACAATAGGATCCAAACCGGCATCGGCCGGAAAGCGACGATTAACATCTTTCCATTCATCTGGTTTTAAATTGGATTTGATTTTCTCGTTCAAAAAACGGAACCAAAGCTCTTTGTTAAACTGATTGGTAAACTCGTCGACTTCCACCGGCGTCATGGTTTGATCGAGTCCTAATAGTTCGACTATGTCTACCTCCAGCCAAAAATTACTTTTCATATCTTAATATTATTAATATCAAATCCGTCTAAATACTTTATGAGATTTGAAGATACCCGTTTTGAGCAATCACCGAGGGTTACCCTCATCAGAGGGTGTCGGTGGCGAAAAACGCGGTATCGAAAAATCTAAAATATAAATTAATCAACCGGATTTAATATTATTTACCCTATCCCCTGCTCTTTTTTTTCCCTAGCATTCCAAGCTAACAGAATTAACAAGACGCCCACCCCACCACCGATGGTTAACGCCGTTTTTCCTCTACCCTTCCAAACCACCTCCGACTCCGACTGGGCCAAGGTCAAAGCATCCTCTATTTTAGTACCCGTCTTTTTATCCACTGTCCCTGCCTCTATTAAGTTACTAACCATCGCCTTAACCTTGTTCTTGTCACCGGCCATTTCAGTCAAATGTTTATTAAGTTCAGCGATCGGATTTTTCTCCATTGCCGCCGCGTCAATCTCCTTAATACCCATTGCCTGTAAAATTCCCTTGACTTCTTCTGCTACTACCGCCGGGATTTGTTTACCAACTTCCACCGCTGGCTCTCCAGGTTTTGCACCAGGTTCGGTCACTCCTTCTCTTTGCTTTTTTAAATCTGCCGCTTTTTTTCTTAAGCCGTCTTTTCCTTCCTCATGTCTTTTTATCAAATCCTGCTTTTCTTCCTCATTTTTACATTCAAGTTTTTTATAATCGGTTTTTTCAATACGGCTAATTTCTTGATCATAACTGGCTACGTTATCACTGACATAAGCTTCTTCGATGAAGAGTCCTAAAGCCTTTGTCCTGGGATTTTCGCTCTTCTGCATTGTCTCCAACTCTTGTTGTGATCCTTCGACGATCTTTTTCGCTTTAGCTTCGATCTGCCACAGTCTCCGCATCTGTCTGTCAGCAGTTTTCTCGGTAATCTTTTTTTCATTTAATGCTTTTTGTATACGGTCCCTCAAACTATCAAGAGTACTTAGCGCCTTTTGTCCGGCTAATACCTCTAATATGTTTCGGCCTAAACCGGTAATCTTGAGTTGTTGAATTTCTACTTCTGCTTGAGGAATAAGCTGAGCAGCCTGTGCTTCAACACTCTTTGGATCAAGTCCCTTTCCTTCTCCTACCTTTTCCTCTTCAGCCTCCGCCGTGACCGGTTTACCGTCTTCTACTTTACCTACGACTTGGCCATCAACTGATGGTTCTCCTTTAACAACCACCTTATTAATCGTGACTCCACCCGCTGGTAACGCCGCTTCAGTTGGTACTGATCCTGTCATAATTATTTAAACAGTCAATATTAAACCTTAATTAGCAATTTAACAATGTAACAATTCAGCAATTTATCCATTTAGCCATACCAATTAATTTTGTATTTTAAAAGATAATACTTTTTTCACCATCTCCTGCGCCTGATCAAACTGTCCGGCTTTAATCAACAGGGAAACCGATTCTAACGCCTTTTTCTCATACTTTTCTTCATACTCTCTCATGATCACGTAAACCAACGGTGCCATCTCGGAAAAGTTATCGTCCAGCTTGACCGCATTGGTATAAAGTTCTTCCAAGTTCATCCCCGGCTTGATCAGATCAAGAGTTCTTTTGGCAATCGCCTGAATTCTTTCCTTTTCCGTCTTTCCTTCCTCGGCTAATTTTTTGATGATTCTCAGCGTTTCAATCTCGACAAATTTCCGAAAGTCTTCCGCTTGAGAAAGATTCGGCAGTTGGTCTTGACTTGTGGTCATATATATAATGTATATAATAATACTTTAAAAAACAATGTTATAAATTTCTAATTAACCTAATTAATGACCAATTTCAGAAATATTTTATTGTTTGGAATACTTGTGTCATTGGTTATTCTTTAGAAATTAGAATAATTAGATCGATTACGTTAATTTTTTTATTGTAGTATTATATTATGACCTGTCCAAACTGTGGTCGTCCAATGAACTATGTCAATCTAGAACTACAAAGCATTTTCCATTGTTCTCATTGCGGTGCCAGTTTTTTTGAGGAAAATGGTATTAATCGCATCAGTTACACTTCGGCAGAAAAATTGGCTGCCGATCGGAAAACCGACGAGATTTCCGGCGCAGAAAAACTCTGCCCCCACGACCATCTAGCACTTCATCCTTTGGAAAAATTAGAGGCTGTCCCGGAAACAGTCATCCTTTTAACCTGCGACCGCTGTCATGGGATTTTTATTTATCCGGACGATCTGCTTGCCCTTAAAAAAGCCCAGGCCGCCAAGATCGAGTTTTTTAAAGCCTGGACTAAACCGCTGCCTTCTCTAAAGACAGTCTTGGTTATCTCTCTCACTGTTTTTGTTTTGGGAACGGCCGTCTTCCAATCTAGCCACTTTTTTAATAACTTTTCGAGTCAAACTCAGGCGTCTGATTTAATCAAAAAAGTTTATTTCTCTAAATCCAGCCGCTACCTGTTGGTCTTTTTCCAAACAAAGACTGTCTTTAGATCCCAGATAATCTTTTTTGACAAGACGGCCAATCTGAAGATAGAAAAAACCGTCAGTGGTCAACCGTCAAAAGATCATCAACTAACCACTGCCGAATTCAATCTTGACCATGAATTGTGGTATCAGATTATTCTAATTAACAATGAAGGAGAAGGAAAGAAAACAGAGATGAAGAAGTTGATCTTGAAATAAAAATTAAAATTTCCTCAGTTTTTTCAAGACTGCTTCCATTTTTTCCTCTACTCCTCTATAGCGCGCCGCCGCCGCGACCGGATCGACGATATTGACTGAAAGACCGGTGCCAAGCTCAAACCCGGCCCGATAAATAAAACGGGGAATGATCCTTAAATACCAGTTTTCTTTCGGATAGATGTAAAAATTATAGCTAAAAGGAATGTCCGAAAGAGGCTGTTTTTTGTAAATTTTCTCCATTGAGCGGACTGTTTCTTTAAATATCTCACTTAGGTCTTTTATCTCTTCATCGGTAATGTCTCCGAAAACCTTTCCATCGTCGCGTCCATCTCTAGTGTTGATAGTCTTCGGAGTAATCCAAATCTCATAAGGCCATTGAGAAAACTCCGGGCAGTAAACAACAAAAAACTTGTTTTCTTTGACGACGTTGGCCAACGGTTCGCGGATTAAGGTGTCAAGATCAATTTGAAAAGGAAGAACGACCAATTGGGAATGGGAGTGTTTTAAAGATGCGCCGGCATGTTCACGGTGGTTACTGAAGATTAACACCTGGCCTTTTTTTCGGTAAAAATTGTAACGTTCGCGATAGGCTTTAAAAATAAGCTCTAAATGACTGGTGGGCAGCTGATCTAATTCCTGGTGACAAGAAGGGGCGTGAATAATTACTTCATGAAAGTCGGTAATCGGAAATTTGTTGGGAATCACTCGCACCAACCAACCGGGTTTATTAGGCTCACCTTTGCCGAAACGCAACACTTCCGGGGTAGTCAACCTCTCGTTTCCCGGACAAAAAGGACAAACATGATCTTTCTTTTTTTTGGTTTTTTTATTCTGGTCCGGCCGGCCCAGTCGTTGGGGTGAAACAATCACCCAGCGTCGTGACAGAACATCAGGAACGTATTTAGACATAATAAGTTAAAAGT
>PEUF01000030.1 GCA_002780795.1 Candidatus Roizmanbacteria bacterium CG02_land_8_20_14_3_00_36_15
AAAAAACTGTACCACCACCTAGTCTAGATTTTGAACTTCTTCAAGACGATTGTTCGATAGAATAAATATATGGATAACATAATCAAAAAACCCACGAGGAAGGGGTATCCCTCACGTGTTAAATTTCAGGCGGTAATGGAAGTGATTAAGGGAAAACCGGTTGGAGAAGTCGCCCGTCTTTATGGGTTTCATCCAACGTTGTTTCCGAGGTGGAAAAAACAATTTGAAGAAAAAGGTCCGGGAATATTTGAGGATAGGAAAACTGATGAATCTCAAAAGAAAATTGAGGAACTGACACGGATGATTGGCAAGAAAGAAATTGAGATAGAATGTAGTGAAGCTAGATTCTAGATTATAGAATAATAACTGCCTCTTGTTTTTCCGATTTTGACTATAAGATTTGCACCAACAAGTTTTTTTAAATCCCAACGCAATGTCCGGACAGGCACCTGCAGAAATCTTCTTTTAATAAAATCAAAAGAAACGACGTGATGTTCTTTGATAATCTGAAAGATTTCTTCTTGTCTTGGAGGTAAATAAACCTTGTTTTTATTATTCATTTCACTTTTTAACAAACCGATTATTTTCTCTGTTTGACGGTAAAACGCTTTAAGCATGAAAAGTAGGTAATCGTTAGTCTGTTTTAGACCAATATTAAGAAAATAATAATAATCACTCTTATGCTCATCAAGATATTCCTCAAAAGGAACAACCAAGCCATAATCATAATCGTATACTTTAAAAACAGCAGAAATTAACAATCTACCAACTCGACCATTACCGTCAATAAAGGGATGAATTTTTTCAAAGACAAGATGGGCCAGAAAACCGGCAATTAATGGGAATCTTTCTTTTTTTGAGTTGATAAATTTAATTAATTGATTAATCAAGTTGAAAATATTAGTTGGTGGAGGCGGCACGTAAATAGCCACTCCCGTTTGATTAAAGATTGCGCTCATTTCTTTCCGAAAATTACCCGGATAAGGAGTTAAATTATTCATAACTAGTTGATGAAGGTTTTTGATTAACGAAAGATCAATTGCTTTTAAATCGTGCTCTGATTGCAGATATTTGCTCGCTTCTAAAATATTGGTAATCTCTTTTTTTTCTTTTTTTTCATCTATGCCATTAAGATTCTCCAAACTTAGTGAATTACCTTCTATGCGGGCAGAAAATAAAGAGCTTTTTAATAAACTAACTCTTTGAATTTTTTGAATAATTTGTGGTGATGGTGACAAGGAAATAATCAACTGGCGACTGGCGTCGATTTTAGCAATCAATTCAACCACTTCTGCATTAATCGAATAAACAGGAGGAATTTTCATATTTTAATGATACCAAATCTTGCCAAATATTGCCAAATATTACCAGATATTGCCTAATATTTATCTATTTGCTTTAATGATTGATCCTCGATAAAATAAACTCATGAAATATTTTATTGCCAACTGGAAAGCGAATAAAAATTTTGACGAAGCTAAGCAATGGGTCAATCAGTTCCTTAAAATCTACCGCCCGAAAACCGAAAGAACTGTCATCATCTGTCCTCCCTTCCCTTTCATTCCCCTTCTCCATCAGGCGGTTAACCATCTTAAGAACATCAAAATTGGATCACAGGATCTGTCCGCTTTTGAGTCAGGAACCTACACCGGCGAGGTAACCGCTAAAACCCTTAAAGGATTAGTTGACTATGTGATTATCGGTCACAGTGAAAGAAGAAAAAATTTCCATGAAAGCCAAGATTTAATCGGCCAAAAGATAAGCCTAGCGAAAAAATATCAGATTGAACCGATTGTCTGTTTTCAGGATGTTACTGATCGTTTACCCAATAACATTAAATTTATCGCCTACGAACCACCTTGGGCTATAAGCAAAGGTTATGAGGACTCGATGAAAACGGTCATCGAAGAGACGCCAGAAACGGTGATTAAGGTTAAAAAAAAGTTAAAAATTCAATCAGATAAATGTTTTATCTATGGAGGAAGCGTTAACTCCAACAACATCTCACAATATTTGAAATATAAGGAGATTGATGGCTATTTAGTCGGCGGCGCCTCACTCAACCCAGCGACTTTTTACGAGATTGTCTCTCAGGTATGAAACGACTATGAAATCAAAAATTGTTATCATCACCGGATTGATTATTTTAACCGTTTTTTTAATTCTTCGGCCTTATTATTTATTTCTCACTCAGAAATTAAAGATTTCCCCTCTTAAAGTTCTTATTTCTAAAGACTCGCTCAAAACCTTTGATAACCAGGTCAATATCGCCGCGTTAGGAATCCCCGGTGGTAACCACGACGGTCCTAATCTATCCGACTCAATCATTGTTGCCAACTATAATTTTAAATCCAGCCAACTAACGACAATCTCAATCCCAAGAGATATCTGGAGTGATACACTGCGGGATAAAATTAATACCGCCTATGCCTATGGCGAGGGTAAAATGACTGGTGGTGGTTTAAAACTAGCTCGAGCTGAGATCTCAACTATCATTGGTCAACCGATTCATTATGCGGTCGTAATTGATTTTAGTAAGTTTGAACAGTTAATTGATTTTCTAGGTGGAATTGATATCCAGGTAAACCATTCTTTTACCGACAAAAAATTTCCTATTCCGGGTAAAGAAAATGACGATTGCGGTGGTGAAGATCCAGAATATCAATGCCGTTATGAAACGATCAGTTTTAAAAAGGGATTAATGACTATGGATGGAAAAACTGCCCTAAAGTTTGTCCGCTCACGCAATGCCGAAGGCGTGGAAGGAAATGACTTTGCCCGTGAATCACGCCAGCAAAAAGTGATTGATGCTTTGGAAAAAAAACTAACGTCATCAATAAAAAAAGCCAACCTGGCAAAAATTGACACTACTTATCAGTATTTAAATCAACTGGTATCGCGCGACATAACCAATCAACAGCTCGCTATCATTGGAAAAAATATTATTTTTAATCAAATTTTTGGTCATCATCTGTCAAAAAAACAAACGACTTTAAGTGAGGACTTCTTCGAGGTTCCTCCTTATTATTTGTATGATGGAAAGTATGTTCTCATTCCCAAAGATAAGGATTTTGCCGCAATCCATCAATTTATTAACTGTCAAATCAACAACGGTACCCACTGTAAAAACGATTGAAACTCCTATAAACTTATTTGCCTCGTCGCCAAAAACTTCGCTTAGCGAGAACGGGGGCTGGTTAAAAAAGAAAAGAAAAAAAGACTAGCAGCATAGCCGCGGCAAAAATTACCAAGCCGTTATAGATGAAACCGACGTCGGGCAGATTTTTTACTTTAGTTGGGACAACTGTGCTTGTTATCTGTCCCGCTTCCGTCGCTTCTCCTGTAATCGACTGATTTTTATAGGCGAGAATTATTTCCGTTGGTGTTGGCGACTCCATCTCTGTTGGCGTTGTTTCTGTCGGTACCGGGCTGTTTTCCACTGGCGGCTGTAAATTCTCGTTGTTAGCGACCTCTGTCGGCGATCGGTTAAGAGCAATCAACTTAGAATAGGTAATGTTAGCCGCTTTAGTTTGACGAGGAGTAATTGAAGAACTTTCTTTATCGGGTGGATTTAAAAGAAAACTAATATAAATAATTGACCCTAGTAGTAAAAAGGTTATTACTAGTAAAAAAATGGTGCTAATTTTTGATTTTCCCTGGAACATAATTAATCACTCAACCAACCGTCGGCAACGGAATGAAGTTGGGCTTCAATTTTTAATCTCGATTCGTCAGAGGCCACCTTATATTTAATATAATAAATTTTATCTTTAGGATAAAAGTCAGTTGTGATATCTTTATTTTGCCAACTGGTGGTATTAACTCTGATTCTCGCCCGATTAATATCGGTGTTGTTTATCGTCTCAACACCGATAACGATATCTTCCCCTGGTTTAATCTGATCAATGTCTTTATCGGCAATCGGCTGAAAGTTCTCATTAAAAATCTTTATTCCTTTTGAAGTAATGAAATCAATAACTGGAGTAGGACTTATAACCGTCTTTAGCTCTTTTTTATTATAGTTAGCAAAACCAAAAAAACTTAAAATACCAAAAATTAATAAAAGTACTAATAAAATAAGGATAATCAAATTATTTGCTTTGGTTACCTTTATTTCTTTCTCGACTATTAAACTGTTTGACTGGGCTATTGGCGAATTCAATGTCTCCTTGAATTTAGGAATTTTTGGTTTCGTTTTTAATACTCTTTCTTTTTTTAAGAGGATAATTTCATAAAGAAGAAAACCTAGGGTGATCAAAAAAGCTATAAGACTCAACTTGTTAACAGAACTAAAAAAATAAACTATGTTCATATTTTGATTTTATAAGAATAACCGATCAAAATGCAAGAATAATTCCTAGGCCAATAATTACTAAACTACCACTGATTACCGTCACCGGTATGGGATTAAAACCGGTTTTGTATATGGTAGGCGTTGGAGTCCAGCTTTCCGATATTACTGTTGGTGTTGGTTCTCCCGTCAAAGTCGGCTCCGCCGTTGCCTCTCCCAACACCTGCTCACCTGATTTGGCAATAATAAACTGTCGAGTTAATTTCATCTCTTGGCCTAACTCATCTTTAGCAATCACTGTCAAACTATGCCTACCCGGTGGTAATCTATTCTTTAGAACCACCCGCCAAATACCATCTTTGTCTACCTTTACCCTAGTTGAGTAAACTACTTCGGAATTAATAATGACGGTTATCTCGCTACCGGGAATAGCCATGCCTTTAATTAGAGGATTCTCCGCCGGAATCACTGCCTCTTCTTTCGGAAAAATGATGGCAATTGTATTAGGCTTTAATTGGGTGTCACTGGCCGATAAAATGTCATTGTTGCTGGTAAAACTGTAGTTTTGTCCCATAATCACCGTTTGCGGCAACGGACTGAGATTTTTTGGAATCGCTTCAACGCTGGTTTTTCCACCATCTTCACTATATATCTCCAGTGAACCAATTTCATTCGTCTCAAGAGTCCTAAGTTTTAAGCTGTTTTGATCGACTATATTATTTAAAGGAATTAGCCACTCTCCTGAAATTTTCAACAAAGCAAGTAGGGGGAACGAGTCTTTAAAAGAAAGAGTAACCACTCCCGACGATAAAGGGATGCCGCTACCGACAACTACCTTACCATAGGCCGGGCTAATATTAACAGAGTTATTAATATTAAACAAAGTACGAAGAACAAAAGCTTTATTATTGGTATCGCTGATTGCTTCTTTACCACTAATAATTTTAAAAAAATAACTATGATCTGGCTTTAAGTTTTTTAAGAGAGCATAATGATTTAAATAGGAACTTTTTTTTTCAGCGATATCTTTTTCATCAAAGGCAATTTGATCAAGAACATTTTGTTTATCCGAATAAACTAACCATCCTGTTTCTTTTTGTTCCGTCTGCCAGAAAACTCCCGCTTGGTTGTGACTTAAATTAACGACGGCCACCCGTTTGAGAACTTTTTTAGAGGCACGGGAAGCAATCGGCTTCGGCGAAAAAATCCTTGTCAACAAAAAAACAACAAAAGAAATAACTACTAGAAAAATAACCGTTGGTATCCTAAGGGAATTCCGTCTTAGAAAAATATTGCTGTAACTCATGGAGATTCTTTGTTGTTTAAAACTCTTAATATGTTTATATCCAAAGATATTTTTTTTTCTGGTATTAATAACGCTCCTTGTCCTTCTTTTATCGAAATTTCCACTTTATATGCTTCCAACAAAACCCAGGCAACGATCGTCAAGAAAATCGTAATGGAAATATAAAATAACTCATTCCTATTCATAGGTAATAGCCTTCCAACTGAAAATTAATGATTAATTCACCACTGGGCGTCCCAGATTGGGTCACGTTGTTAATGTTGATATTTTGAATTAACTTGAGGCGCCTTTGGTTATATAAATTCTTTACAAATTCCAGGTAATTAGTAAAATTACCCCCTAAACCTATCTCAAAAATAACAGTATTTAACTGATCGTTGTGAGGAGCATTCTTTAAATTAAAATTAATTAAGCTCATTTTATTGATTGTTAACTTATTCTTAGCCGCCGTATCGGTGATGTTAGCAATGAGTTCGTTTACTTGAGGTTTTTTCGTCACCGCTTCGTCTAACAAACGCAAATCATTTCTCGCCCCAACTAAAAGAGACTGCGAATGGATTACTTTTTGGATTTGCGTCTCGTAAAGGATGTTGCTTTTTTTAAGATTGGTTATTTTAAGATTAGCTTCGAACACCGACAAAACATTTGGTCGGATGACAAAAAAAATCAGGAAAGAAAATATCAAAAAAAAGACAACAGTATAAGTATAATTTTTCCCTTTTTTACTAAGTAATCTGTTTAGTATTTCTTTCTTATCCATAATTTAATTAATCGTTATATTGGGAAAGAACGAGGTTAAACTCGTATTTCAATCCCACTCTTTTAATATTATTTAACGAAGCCTTTTTAAATTTTTTATCATTTTTTAGCTGATAATAAAATTGTTTGATGGCGGACGCATCTTCACTATAACCATCAAGGAAAAGATTATCTTTATCTAATCTCAGTTTTATTAAAAAAATAGGCTCGGGAAATATAGAAAGTACATAATTAAACTGACTTAAAAGACTGTTTTGTTCTTTTAATATTGGTTTAATCTGGTTTATTTTAGATTCAACTGCCTCAGCTTCTTTTAAAAGTGGTTGTGAAACCTGAATAATTTCTTTTCTCTGATCGACGCCTTCCTTTAGATCGATTATTTCCTGATCGACTTTAAATTTATAATAAAAAACAAAAATAACTACAATTTGAGTAATCACAATAATATATCTAAGATAATTCAACGAAAAGTAGATAATCTGGTCCAAAAGCGACTCTTTTTTCTCAATCATCAAGTTAATTTTGTATTTCATTTTTTAGCTTTAATCTTTTTTGTCTGTTTAATAAATTTGGCGGCTGACGCCTTTAGTCTGGCCGCTTTGTTTTTGTGAATAATTTTCTTTTTTACAGCTTTATCAATTCGAGAATGTATCTTTCGTACCATTTGGGTTATCTTTTCGGCTCCTTTAACTGATTTAAGTTTAACTATTAGTCTTTTGTAACCTTTCAGGTATAATAAATTCCTGTTTTTCCTTTTTTCATCTTGACGCAATTTTTTTTTGGCAGATCTGATAATCGGCATAAATTAGACACCTCCATTCACAAATTCAAAAGTTAAAGTTAAAATTCAAAGGTTCAAGTAAAAAGTCATCCCGATTTAATCGGGATTAATTTTGACTTGTATTTTTGACTTTTGAATTTTGAGTTTTGAATTTATAATTCGTACTCTTTCTCAAACACTTTTTCTCCATAGCCTCCATTAAATTTAAGGCTTAGCTTTATCTTTCCAACCACCTTATGATAAACACAGGTTCCGGACGAACAGGTCCCTAAAGTAATCTTTTTTTCAAAAGCTGAGTCTCCTTCGGCTAAATTAATTGTTCCAATTACTCCTTGGAGACCTTGTTGAGCTGTATTGTAGGAAAGCTCATAATCAACTGTCTGCGTCTGCGAAGGAATGTTCCCCGCGCTTAAAATAACTTCTTTCCCGTTAGCAGCATCTCTAAGATCTATCTTTACTGACGAACTTACCGTTGGGATAACTTCTTCGGTGGGAAAGGGTTTTGTCGTCTCAACCTTTGTCTGTTTATTTTTCCCAAATAACCAATAACCAGCAATTATTAATAAAATAACAACACCAACAATAATTAAATACTTTTTGTGTCCGGGCTTCATACTTTAAATAAATTTCTAATGAACTTAACTAAATCGTTTATATTAACTCTATCTTGTTTCATGGTATCACGGTCTCTTACCGTCACCGTTTCATCCTCCAGTGTCTGATAATCAATTGTAACACAGAAAGGGGTACTGATTTCATCCTGCCTGCGATACATCTGACCAATATTGCCGCTATCGTCAAAATCGCAAACAAACACATCATTAATTAATTTGTAGATTAATCTTGCTTTTTCTTTTAGTTTTTCATCTTTTTGCAAGGGAAATATGGCAACTTTAATCGGCGAAATGCTTGGTTTAAATTTTAAAACTGCTCTTAATTTGTCATTAACCTTTTCTTCGCAATAAGCATCTTCCAAAATCGCTAAAGTTAATCTTGATAGTCCAAAGGTTGGTTCAATCACATGGGGGATAAATTTTTCTCCGGTTTTAGGATCAATGTAATTTAGATCTTTTCCAGACTGTTTCATATGGTTTTTTAAATCGTAGTCTGTCCGATATGCCAAACCCCACATTTCTTTCCAGCCAAAGTCAAACTGATACTCAAGATCAACGGTTTTTTTTGAATAAAAAGAACGTTCAAAGTCTTCATGTTCGCGCCATCGCAATTTATTCTTATTAAATCCTAAATCCATAGCAAATTGCCACATCTGGTCCTGCCAGTATTTAAAAGTTTTTTCCCATTCGCTTTCCTTAATAAAATATTCAAACTCCATTAAATCAAATTCAAGGGTCCTAAAAACCGACTGTCCCATCGTAATTTCATTGCGAAAAGCTTTTCCCTGTGAGGCAATACCAAAAGGAATCAAAACTCGCATCGAGTTGAGGATATTTTTAAAATTTATGAATATTCCTTGAGCAAGTTCTCCTCGTAAATAAGCGGTAGATTTCTCTTCTTCGACAATACCAATGTGTGTTTCAAATAATAGATTAAATTTACGGACGTCAGTAAGCTCAGCCGATCCGCATTTTGGGCATTTTAAGCTATTTTCTTTAATGATTTTTGTTAATTCTTCGACTGGAAGACCTTCTGCTTTTTTACCTTTAAGTTTGTTTTCGATTAAATGATCGGCTCGAGTCCGATTATGACAGTTCTTACAATCAACTAAAGCATCATTGAAGCCCGTCACATGACCTGAGGCTTGCCAGACCTTTGGTGAAAGAATAGTTGAAGCGTCAAGACCAACCATATCGTGACGTTGAAGAACAAATCTTTTCCACCACAAATCTCTTAGATTATTTTTTAGCAATACTCCATAATGACCAAAGTCCCAAGTGTTTGCCAAACCTCCGTAAAGGTCCGAACTTGGATAAAAAAACCCCCGTCTTTTGGCCAAAGCAACGATTTTATCCATACGATTAAAATTCTAAATCCTAATCTCTAAATCACAAATAAATTTTAAATTCTAAATCCTAAACGTTTAGAATTTAAAAAATTAGAATTTTGAATTTGTTTGGAGCTTAGAATTTAGAATTTATTTTCATTATATAATAAAGAGGGGGAGTTTTTCATTGATCAATTCCTCGATAAATAAACGGAGTTCGTGGGAAGATTTATCCTCTTTAGAATAACCTAAATCCTGTATCAATTTATTGATATATTTATATAATTTAAGCTCTTTAAAATTTGCATCCTCTGACAACTCGATCAAAAATTTCTTTAACAAATTATAGGCTGAGGTGTCTCTTTGATTCTCGGCCAACAAACGCTCTAAGATAAAAATAAAATAGTAGAGATACTGGGATTTAACTTGGCTGTCCTTAATTTTGGAAAACCCGGAGATGAGTTGCGTTTCCTGTAAGTAATAACGGTCGTCTTTTCTGTAAATTATCGTTTCTATTAAGTTACCCGTTTGAAGATGGCTAATCCGCCTACTGGTGATTTTCTTCGCTCCCTTGGCAAAAGTTTTTATCTTTCCTTCTTCTTGAGAAAAAATTGTTACCAAATAGTCCTTATTTAATAAACTTTTTTTCTTTAATATAACTGCTTCTGTCTTTAGCGTTTTCATTATAGAGATAGAAGAAACTGCCTTAAGATTTGATAGTAATCTTTAAGGCTTTGGGTGTCTATCCATTCGTTGTCAGAGTGTAATCCTTGCCCTTTAGGCCCGAACTCTATGCCGGCGATACCAACCCGCGAATAATGGCGAGCATCTGAAGCACCATAACCTTTAATTGTGGTTATTTTTTTACCTAAAATTTCTTGACCGACCTCTTGTAATTTCAAAATGTGTTGGTTATTTTTAGGAGAGAAATGAATCGGTTCATTTTCCAAAAACTCAATCTTTGCTTCGTCACTAATTAAATTTTTAATCTTTTTTTCAATAGTTTCGGTGTCAGCAGAAATGTAGCGGACATCAAATAAGGCCTCAGCGGAGTCGGGAACTTTGTTTGCTGTCATATTGGGAGTCGATATTTTGGCTAGGTTGACTGTCGTTTTCCAAACCGGCCTTTTAGGAACGGGAAAAGCTTTTTCGATTTTATCCAATATTTTTTTTAATCCCCATAAAGCATTTTTCCCCCGCCAGAGATAGGCACCGTGTGCCGCTTTGCCTTTGGTAATTATCTTTAACCAGATCACTCCTTTAGCTTCATTTTTTATTTTAAACTCGGTTGTTTCTCCGGTAATAAAGAAGTCAGCTTTCACTCCTTTATTAATCTGGTAACGAACACCGTCATAACCGCCTATTTCCTCATCGGTTACTAGTTGTAAAGCTAAGGGGTAATTAACTTTATTAACAATTTCTTTAAATAAAAGAATAAGAACGGCACTGGCCGCTTTCATATCATCTGCTCCTCGTCCATAAAGTTTTCCGTTAACCTCTCTGGGATTAAACTGTTCCGGCCTTCCTGGGACCACATCTAAATGACCATTAAGAATTATTTTGAATTTTTTCGGCCGGGTTTTTCCCGCATAGATTAAGGCACTGGGAGACCCATTACTTTCAAATCTTTCAACGGTAAAACCTTCCAACTCCTCCAAAGCCACATTCAGCGCCTTTTTGATTTCCTTCGGACTGTTTTTGGTTGAAGGAATGGAGATTAGTTGTTTTGCTAACTTTAATATTTGATCGATCATTTGATTATTTTAGCAAAAAATTTTCTCAATCGTATACTTTTTAAATTTTTTAATACTTTCTTTGAGATTTTTTCCCAAACCAATACTGACTACCACTGGAATTTTACAGCGAACGCCTCCCCACAATTTTTTTAACGGTTCCCCAGTCAATTGAGATTGGATGTGCCAAAAGGCCGACTCGATCGCTGTTTTGGCAAAATTATTTCCTCTAATATGACTAAATAATTTTTCTAAATCGTCAACATTGATAATTTTCTTATCTATAACTAAGGGAATAAGGTAATTCTTCAATAGAATAATCATTGAGTTGTTAAACTCCGGTTCATAGACAGGTAGTCCTAAATTAGCTGACTCACCAAATCCAATTAAGCCGCTTTTATCGTAAAGCTTGACAAAAACAATTTCTCGATCCAATAAAGTGCCGAAACTGGTGCGAAATGGTGAAATTAATGGTAGTTTAATTTTATATATTTCTCCTTTTTTAATTTGCATAGTCATAAAAAAATCCCGCTTGCGCGGGGTTGATAAAATTTTAATTTACATTAAAATATCCCCCCGCACTCCGAGGTTATTAAAAAAATAAGGTAACTAGATTCAGTTATTTTTGTTGTCATGGACGTTATAGATAGTTAAATATATAACACTAAAAATTTAATAAAACGGTATAACAAATTCAAATCTATTTACAAAAGGTACTTTCTTTCAATTATTTTGTCAAAGTTTACATTTTACCATTTTTGTACCGTCTTAATTGGGTTAAAATTTTCCTTTTTTCTTCAAGTTGATAAACCAAATCTACCAATCTAAAAATCGATTGATTGTCATGATCGGTAATGATTTTATTAATTAAAACCGTCACTCTCTCTTTTTGTTCTCGAGCCAATTCTTTTAGTACTGGATATGTTTTTAAACCGGACAGCACGGCTTTAACAAAACTAATATCTCTTAATTGTTCAAACAGATATTCTTCGATTGTTTTATCTTGGGGTAATTTTAATAAATAATCAGTGACCGTTTCTGATAATCCATGATCTAGTAAAAACCTTCTTATTGAATCTTCTGACTGAAGATATAGTGGTATACGATACTTTGGGAATGAGGCTGTTATTTCAGACCATTGATTCACTAATTTAGGAGCTAGAAATTCCTGTTGCCATTCTTCATCGTGAAAAGTGATGGCTATCGGTATCGTCGTTAATTCCATGGCTCGCATAATCGGATCAATTCTTTCTTGTTGTTTCTCCTGACTAATAGATCTACCAACCGCTCTTGATTTTAGAAATAAATAGTCAAAACTATCATAAAAAACAGGAACTCCATTGTTTTCTGCTTGCCTTATAGTTTGCGCAACCTCTTCTCCAACAACTTCTTGATGATGACCGTCAATAAACACATATCCGATACCAGCTAGATCACACATGTCAGATAATCCAAATAAAATTGTTCCTTTACCGCTCTGGGGAGGACCAACTACCATAATTCTTCCTTTAGGGAAGAAAGTTCTAGCGGCTTCAAGAGTTTCTTCCGGCCGCCAAACATGTTTCCCCTCTCTTAGCTGTTTAACTGTTATTTCACAAGATAATCTGCCAAAAACCTCAAGTGCAGGCATAGGATTACCATCAAAAAACTTTATGCCGTTCCAATTACCATTTCTACTATTTCTCGCTTCACCGTTCAAAGCAGGAACTTCTCCTAAAACCATAAATATTGAATCGTAACTGTTAACGAAGTTCCTGCAGTTTGCGCAGGCAGCCGTATTTTTTAATAATTATCTGAAACTCTGTTTTGTCGTAGAACTGGCATTGACTCTTACCAAACCGTTGGGCCACTTCGATCAAAAACCTTCCTACCGAGTCTATCTGATTAATATTAGTGATTCCAGTAGCACAACCGGCAACTGGCACTTCAGAGGTAATCGCGACACCAACTACTGGGGTTTTTGTCGCTGTCGCCGGTTGAAGAATACTATTAAAGTGATAGATGCCGTTACCATATGGAGTAATATCCTGAGTTGTTATCGGAAAAGTAACTGATAGCTTCCCAGTCGTCTGTTCCATAATGGATAACAGATCATCACTAATCCGTAAAATATATCCTTCTTTGATTGTAGGTGAAATGGCAAACCCATTATGATTTATAATTTTATTACCCCTAGATGTATCAACTGATAAAATTGCTTCCATCTTTTCATCAACTTCATATTTATTCATCGTTGCTAAATCAACCGGTGATCCCATAAAAGGAACCGGATTGTGGGAGGTGGTAGGCGCGTTAGTACAAACATGAGTGGTTAAAATTATATCCCCCATCAACTGATCGCCTTGCTTTGCCATTTTCACTAACCGAAGAGCCGTTGACAATACGGCTAATGCCCCATCTCCATCGGAAACAAAGCCAACGATTTCTGGACGAGCTCCAACACCGCCCAGTCTGCCGATGATACCTAAAGTGGGCGCCCTCCCACCTTTTTGTTTTCCCTTTTTACCAGGGATAATTATCTTCAAAAACTCGGTTTCTCCCGTCTTTTCTCTTACCCTTTTGAGAGAAATTTTTGTCTTAGCATATTTCTTAAACAATTTAAAAATCAAACCACCTGGTTTACCAGGACGGTCGAGTAAATCATATATAGTTAAAATCTCTGAAACTATCATATTTAAAAATTAACTAATAACAGTTTAAAATTTGGCTAAAACGAAATTCTGTCGGATAGTCAATTTGTCCGTATAGATATTTTAAATAAGCCTCAAGCTTAGGATATATTTGCCCCACTAAATTTTTCATTCGAGCTACCGCCTCATCTTTAGAAACTTCACTGTGTAAACGGCCTTCCTGGATTTTGACTGCTTCCTTTAAAAAAACAACAAAGTCCGAATCCCAAAGAAATTGCATGGCGTGATGGATAAAAGGATTATCAGTCAACGGAAAAGGATTATATTTTCCCAGTTCGGATAATTGATCTTTAATGTTTTGTAAACGTAACCACGATTGACTGTTTTCTTGCCAGATACGCTCCGTTTCTACCACTTCCGCTTTTGCCTTACTTTCTTCAAGTTCTTTTTCCTTAATTATTTTTTTATTTTCTTCAATAACTTTTTCTGCCGTATCCACTAATTTATTAAGTTGAACTAAACCTTTACTTGAAATAATCGGTTGTTCTCCATGTTCTACCGTTTCTAAAGCCTTGATCAAATCTGGTAATCCCTCTAAATCTGTCCTTTCTTCAACTGTTAATCTTGCTGCATTTTCCGCTTGTTTCCTCCGGGCGTTTTCTAGGGATTTGGATCGCTGATTTTTAATAATCCCAGCAATATCTTGAAGATCTTTTAGACTTACCAAGCCTTTTTCACCGCTAAGATATTTAACCAGTTCTAAAACGGTCTGTTGTATTTTTATATTGGCCTTGTATTTTTCTATCTTACTCCCTACTTTTCTCAAACTTTCTCTTGCTTGTTTAACTTTTTTTTCAAGAGGTAATAATTGCTCCTGTAATTGAATCATTTTTTGTGAGAGAACTTTTTTTTGACCGGTCGTATCCAAACTGTATTGCTGTAACGCTTTTAGATGAATATCAAGGTTAAACCGATTAAGTCTTGCCGGATTAGTCAGTTGTTGATTAACAGATTCTATGAATTCAGCCGTGCCCGGAACACCTTTAAATTTAAACCCGACACTCCGCTCCTCATGTTGAACCTCGCTGTTAAATGTCGGCAGATCGGTAAAACCGGCAGCCACACTTCTCGTACTTTCATCCACGTTGGCTTGATAAACCCATCTCATTATTACTATTCCCATCCGATATGCATAATCGTTATCAAACTTTTCCTTTTCTTCTTTGTCCATCTCCCTCAAACCCATAATTACCTCTTTTGGTAAATCCATTGATCCCCAACGTAGATGATCAATCTGTTTTCCTCTTACATGAAAATCTGAGGCTATTAACACTTTAATTGCCTTGGTTTCTATTTTGTTAAGTTTTCCTGATTTCAATCTTCGTGACAGAACTTGTTTCAAAAGCTCTAGTTGGTTTGGTCCTACGTAGGTATAAATTACTTCAAGAACGCGATGGTTATTTGAATCAAGCCCAAGTTGACTCAACCACTGTTCAACGGCAGAACTTAAAGCAAATTCATCAAAGTTAACAGCGAGAATAGCCGATTCTGGGTTTATTAATAACGATCGCCTCTGGACGGCTTCGTGGATACGCTGATAGGCTTCATCAACAAGAGTCACTGCTTCGTCGTGAGGTATACCGTATTCCATCTCAATTCTTTCTCGCCACATATCAGTCTCCCAATAATGAACTCCATAATTGTATCCTCCAAGCATTGCTCCAGAAATATGCGTGATTGTAGGTGCGGCCAATATCACTTTTCTTACAAAATCTTGCATTAAACTTTGGTATCGTTTTATTTCTTGTTCTAATTCGTGCCGATCAATTTCATTGACTCCGGTTTCGATTCTTTGTCTTAAACCAACAATGTAAGCTTTTATCTCATTAACAGTATGAACGCTGTTTGTCTCTAACGCACATGAACCACCAACAGATGCAACTAATAATCCAGGTATTAGTAATTGGGGAGGAACTGACCTTAATCTAACATAGTCGAGTGTCCCTAAATTATCAACAAAATTTTGAAACTCTCTTTCTGTAAGGTTCCGCGGATCGCGTGCTAACGGTGAGAATTGAGTATAGCCACTGACCCAAGCATTCTGGTCAATATCGTTAAAACGCCTATCGTAGCGGGTAGATCGATAAAAATCATCTGTGAACTCCCCTGGGCCAGCTTCAACCCAAATTTTTCCTAAGACATCAGTTACAAAATTTATATATCTTTTTAACCGACTCTCACCCTCAATTATTCCTTCTAGGGGGTCAAGAATGTACTTTGGTCTTGGTAAAGATTCACTTGTCATCAATAGTTTATTTTCCATGAATTTTTTTTACTATTAAAAAACCCCGCGCTTGGCGGGGTTTAGTTAATTTTTAATAATTATTTAATTACCCGCCAAATACGAGTAAAACATGACAAGAATAAAAATGAATAAAACAGATTGTTCCATATAACAAAAAAGCCCGCCTCTTTGGGCGGGGTCTTTATTAAATTTTTTAGGTTTTATCTTGTTATTAAAAACCTTCCCGCCCTATAAGGCATCATAATAAGGACGAAAAAGCAAATAATTGACGATAAAACCTTTTTTATCATGTTAATTAAATATTTTACCAAACAATTTTAATTATGCAAGTGATCTTTTGACTTTACGTCGCCCAAAGGGCGATCGCCCTCTGGGCGAGACTTTATGGACTTTATAAACTACCTAATCTCTTTATCAACATCTAATCCCCCACTATATAGTTTCCTCCCATTGATCTCCACCACCAACTTGTTCTCGTAAGTTCCCGGTTGTTTTTGGATTAATAATTGGTTCACATCAACTTTCTCGGGTAGTGAATAGCGAATAATTATCTTGGCCATACCCTGAGGAACAACGGTTAAAAATCCTTCAAAAACAGTCTTTCCCAATGAGTCATATGTCTGCACTTTTTTACTTGAGCCTTCAAACCCGATCAACTTTGATCCTTGTGGAACATAGATCCTAAGCCAATCTCGTAAAGTGGCGTTGAGACATAGACCTCCCCGTTCAAGACTACAGTCTGAGTGAGGATATGGGTTACGATAGTCTATGGTTATCTCCCTGACTATCTTGCTTCCTTCTTTTTTAGTCACTGAACTGATTGACTCAGAAACAAACATATTTGATTTGGCGCCGGCAAAATTGACATCATTAACATGAAGATAATCGCCAGAGTAATTTTTTATCTTTCCGCTAAAATTTAACTTTTCGATTGCCTGTTGTAAATCTTGATCAACTAAATAAATTAGAATGTGTTTTTCCTGAAGATTTTTAAACATTGTTTGACTTAATGTTCCCCAGTATTTTGACGGCGAAAAACCAATGGCTTTATAAAATAAAGCATACATTAGATCTCCCAGTATCCCCTTCCTATTTTCTTTAACATAGTTTACTGGTCGGTCAACCATGTCAAAAAGCTGGTAAAGAACTTGGGGGCAATCACAACGACTGTCTTTATTCGCGGAAAAACGAACTCCTGATGCCTCAGTGTCACCAAATATAGTTAACATGTCCACCAAAACCTTCGAATCAAGAGCAATAATACCGTCATAATCAACTCTGGCGCTACTTTTTTTATAAAGAGAGTTAAAAAGTTCTATTGATTTTGCAAAATCGGGCGAAAGATTACTGTCGCGGATATAAAATTGGCTTACTCCTAAATGATAGGTAAGAATTTCTGTTGGCGCCTCGGGACGGACGGTAATTGAATTATCTAGTGAGTAGATATCGTCAGATTGAGTTATTTTCATCTTACCGTCTTTAATGGTAAACACGGCATAGGCAGTAAGAAAACCCCCGCTAGCTCTCAACTCTTTATCATTCTGAAAAAGGATAAGATAGGTTCGTTCCCCGTCTTTACCTAAAATATCGGGCAACCTTTTTAACAAAGGTTTAGCATCAACAAATAAGGATGCCAGACCCTTGAATTGCTCCTTTAAATTTATTATCCGTTTTCTGATCTCTGTTTTACCTAAATTTTGAGGGTAACGATCTGAGTTAATTTTCCCAATTCTCGTCTCCGCCTGATTTATATCTTCAGAGATAGGATCGATTTTTGTCAATACCTTATCCAGGGTTAGCAGTGCGGTCTGTAACCTATCTTCAGCTGACTTTTCCACAAAAGAAACCTCACCTTTTTTAAAACCGATTAAATCGGCGTAGGGAGTAATTGCCTCGATTGTTTCTTTACCTGCCTTAACGAGATAACTACCCGCTTCAACCCCATTTTTAAAATCGGCAAAGTACGGTATAAACGACAGCCAATAGATAGATTTTGCCTGTTTTTGAAAATCTTGATACTGAGAAGAAAAAACATCAAATTGTTTATTTAATAAATCAATGTCGTTTTGAGAGAAGATCGTTTTCAACTCTTTGGCAGTAGAATAAAGTTGCCGCGCCCTTGTTTCAATCGCCCGCAGCGGTCGGTAAATAAACAGGTATAAAAATAGAAAAAAAATAAAAAAGACAATAATTATTTTGCTCAAATTTTTTTTTCTTCGATAAGATTGTCTCAATAGCATATTGAACTTAATTTAAAATTTTAAATTTTAAATTTCAAATTTCAAATTTCAAATTTAATTTGTCTATACCGCTCCATCTCCCGTAATCATTATTTTGGGAGTTTTAAGAATAATTTTTAAATCTAACCATAAAGATATTCTATCAACATAGGTGGCATCAATGGCGATCCTTTTATCAAAGTTTATTTCAGATCGACCGCTTACCTGCCAGAGACCAGTAATCCCCGGCTTCACCGATAGGACTTTATCCATTAACTTCCTTGTTTGAGGAAAGCGTCTCTGCTGGTTTTCTAGTTCATCGGGATAATAGGCCCTTGGACCAACTAAACTCATCTCTCCTCGCAAAACGTTGATAATCTGAGGCAACTCATCAATAGAATGATGTCTAATAAACTTTCCTACTCTGGTAATTCGAGGGTCTTCTTTTAACTTATAACTACTTCTTTTATATTCTTCAAATAATTTTTTAAAGCGGGAATCTTGACGAAGAAGATAATGAGCATTGACAATCATAGACCGAAATTTATACATTTTAAATGTTCGTCTATCTTTACCTATTCTCTCTGGGACGTCGGCAAAAATTGGTCCTTCGGAATCAAGTTTGATTGCCAAAGCCGCCAGGGTATAAACAGGTAGAAAAAATATTAATAGCACTAGTGAACCAATAATGTCAATTAAACGTTTAAAATAATTATTATAACTGTTACCGATAAAAGGGTAACTAAAAAAATTATTAATTCCCATAAATTAAATTAATTTTTCGTGCTCGGTTCCTTCTAGGTTTTTAACTAATTTTTGTAATTTGTTTATCGATGTTTTTTTGGTAATGAGAATTACATCGTTAGTATTAACAACAATACTTTCATCCAAATCCAATCCGACAACTAATTTATTATCTTCATAATTATATATTAAGCTGTCACGAACATGCTCTAAGAGAACCTTACCGCGAATAACATTTTCATAAGGATGATTTTCTAACGCCTCTTTCAAAGCCTCCCAAGCGCCAATATCACTCCAACCAATGTCTTCAACCACGACTACCGCGTCTTTTTTATCAAGATTTTCTAGAATGGCATTATCAAAATGGATGCTTTCAACTCGACCATAATTTTTTTTCAGTACTGATTCGAAGTCTTTCCTACCATAATGAGTAACTATTGTTTCAGTATTACGATAAACGATCGGAGCTAGTTGTTTAAATGATCGATATAAGAAGTCGGCCGTAGTAACAAAGTAGCCTAAATTCCAAGCATAGTTTCCTGATTTAATGAACTTCATGGCCATTTTTTCATCTGGCTTATATTTAAAACCCTCAAAATTGTAGAGACTTAAACCAGGCAAACTGATCTTTTGGCGACTAAAATGAATATAACCTAGGTTGACGCTTGGATAACGGGGTCTGTGACCGATAAAAACTATTTTATTTGGATTTTTACTTATAAATTTACCGGCTTTAAACAAAATTTTTTTAAATAAAGCAATCCGCTTTACTAAATGATCGCTCCAGAGAATGGCTATAGGTTCCCTCGGCACCTTTCGTGCTAAAATTCCCATTGCTAAAGCAATGGCGGGGCCAACATCTTTTCTCTCTGGCTCAAAGATAAAGTTTGCTTTAGGTACCAATGGTAGTTGTTTCTCAACTACATTTTTATAAAAGATGTTGGTGGAAATGTAGATATCCCCGAGCTTAAATTCGGGCATCAATCTATTCACGGCCAATTGTAAAGTTGACTTATTACCAACCAACTCCTCAAATTGTTTAGGAGATTTTTTTCTTGATAGTGGCCATAATCTCGTACCTGTACCACCGGCGAAAATTACTGCTTTCATAATATTAATTTCAAAACTCAAATCCCAAATCTTAAATCTAAAATCTATCAAATAATTTAGTTTTGAGTTTTAGGATTTGAGTTTTGAGTTGTAATATTGGAAATTGTTTCATTGAATTTTTTATTAAATATTCTTTTATCAAACCTCTCTACGTTCTCTGGGCCAAATTTCTTTGTATTGGTTCTAATATTGTATGATTTTGCTTCAAATCTTTCAAGAGCTTTGATCAATGACTCTTTTGTCTGAGAATCAAAAAATAGCCCCGTTTTCCCGGCAATGACGGTTTCAGTCGCCCCTCCCTTTTTATAGGCAATTACCGGACAACCAAAAAACTGAGCTTCAAGTGACACGTAACCAAAATCCTCCTCTTGAGGCATAATCAACGCCTGGGCACGACTGTATAAACAACCTAGTTCCTCATCTGTTAATTTGTTATAAAAATATATATTGCCGCCGGCTATTTTTTTTAACTTTTTTTCTTGGCTCCCTCCACCTACGATAATTAAAGATGTACAATCTTGGTGCGATCGGTTCTTAGATTGTAAAGCTAATTGATTAAAAACATTAATTACTAAATCAATTTTTTTATAAGGTTCCAACCTCGATACAACAAGAAAATATCTTTTGTTTTCAACAACTTTGAATTTTGAACTGTAACTTTGCACTTTGCCCTCGCCCTGAGCTCGGGCCGAAGGGAACTTTGCACTTTGAACTTGCTTCCAATACTCAACATCAAATGGCGGATAAACAACTTTCGATTTTCTTTTATAATATCTTTGGCAACGATCAGCCACTGTCTGGGAAATTGAGATAATTTTATCTGGTCTTTGAGCGACTACCAAATCCCAGTTTTTAATGCAATTAATATAGGGTTTTATTAAGCTAAAAATAAAATTGTTTTGAAAATAATTTTCTGGTTGTATCCAAAGATATCTGGTTGGAGTTAACAAATAACAGAGATGTTGGGTGCCTGGTTTAGTAATCACCGACTTAGCAAAGGAAGAGGTAACCGAAACCACTAAGTCATAAGCGGAAAAGTCAAACGATTCAAAAACATAAGAATAAAATGGGAAGGAAGTAATTCTGCCTTTTTTTATAAATCTTGGTAATTTATCAACGAAAGAGGTTTTTATCTTTAAATTTTTTGCCCAAGCAGCGCCTTCTTTATCGTAATATGAGGTAAAAAAATCTGCTTCGGGGAATATCTCACTGAGCGCTAAAAGCACTCTCTCCACCCCGCCCCACTTATCAATCCAATCATAAACAATAGCGGTTCCTTTAGCTGAGTTCATTAATTTATTCTAACCTATTTTTTTCTTTTAAATAACCAATACGTATACCTATCTTACTCCGGTTTGTAGCCCGACAGGGCGAGAAAGCGGATTAGATGGGTGGATACTGAAAAAACAAATAACAAACCTGAGTTTTTTTAGTATAAATAAATTAATTGTTCAAACAAGCAGAATAAATTTCAAGAGTTTTTTCTGTCATTTTCTTAAAACTATATTTTTTTAAGATGGCTTTATAATCAAATTTTAGTGGACACTGCAGAAAATAATTGATTTTATCAACCATATCGTCTTCACTAAGTGGATTAAAAGATAGATAGGTATCGCCCAAAAGCTCCTGGAAAATAGGAATGTCTGAAGCGATAATCGGACAGTTAAAATAAGCCGCTTCAATCAAAGGCAAACCAAACCCTTCGGACATTGACGGATGAATTAATGCTAAGGAATTTTTATAGAAAAACGTTAATTCAGCGTAAGTAGGATTACAATAGAAGACAATCTTGTTCTCCATGTACAGTTGATTAATCAACTGTACAATCTTAGATTGAAAATAATCATTTGGGCCAAGAAGAATTAATTGAACCTCTTCTTTAATTTTAGAGAACGATTTGATTAATTTCTCAACATTCTTATGCGGGTAGAAATTTCCAACATAGATAAAAAAAGGTTTGGAAAATTTCTTTTTTAACTCTTGATCTTCTTTTGCTCTAAATAACTGATTATTAACTCCTTCATAAACGGGAAAAGTCTTTTTTCCATACTCATTGCCGTAGTAATTAACTATCTGCCTTTTTACCGTCTCAGAAGGAGTAATGATGGCCGATGAACGACTAACGGCTGATTTTAAAACTGTCTTAAAAACTAAATATTTAAATTGATAGAGTAACTTATTCTTGGTTGAGGTGCGACCAGTTTTAAAAAGGAGAGGAGTCAAGTCATGAAGGGTAATCACAAATCTTTTTTTATAAAAAATTGGGTAACTGAAATAAGTAAAATGCATCAAGTCGAGGTTATTGTGATAAAGAAGGTTCAAAAAATCAACTTGTTCACTCAAACTATGCCATAAATAATCGGCTTCTATTTTAACTAAATTTTTATTCTTAAAATTGATTTTTCGAAAGTCTCTCTTTAAAAGATAGATAAAGAAGGTGTCGTTTTCTTGTTGGACTTGATCGAAATAATAAAGTAAGTTATTGATATAAACACCCACTCCTGTTTGAGAATAAAGCCTTGCATCAATACCTATTTTCATGGATTTTTTTCTTAAGATCGATAAAAAAGAAAACTAACTTTTTGATAAACCAAGGATATTTTCTAAGGTAATATTTGTTATAAAAAATTTTCATTGAATCATAAAAATATCCTCGGGTTTTGCTTTTAACCTTAAAGGTTTTTTTCTTTAAACCACTAACTGATTTAAGATGTATCACTTCATATAAGGGATAATAAATGATCTTGTAAGCGAGTTTCTTAATCCTAAATGCAAGATCAACATCTTCACCATAAAGGAAATAGTTTTCGTCGAAACCATTGATTTTTTTTAGAATCTTCGACCGAACAAGAAAAAAAGCGGCAGTCGGACAGTCTATTTCATGAACTGAATTTAAATCCAGGTAAGTAAGATGATAACCGCCAAAATATTTTCCAATCCAAGGTAAACAACCTAAATATTTCTCTAATTCAAAATAGTAACAAAAAGCATTCCACGGGGTGGGAAAACCTCGATGGGAAGCGGGATCAATCCCACCACTAGAAAGAACGACTCGAACTGTTAATCCAGCAACTTGAGGATTTGCATCAAGATAAGTAAGTAACTTTTCGAAATTAACACGTTTCAGTATGACATCGGAATTAAGGTAAAGAATATTTTTACCGTGAGAAATCCGCAGTCCTTGATTATTCGGTCGTCCAAAACCGGTGTTTTTTTTATTAAGAATTAGTCTTATCTTTTGGTAGCTTTTTAGTAACTTAACCGAGCCGTCAGAAGAACCGTTATCGACGACGATTATCTCCCAAGATATCCCCTTATTTTTTTTAAAACTAGAGAAAACGGAGTCTAAACATTTTTTCGTAACATCTCTTGTGTTAAAGGAGACGATGATGATTGAAAGGTCAACCATAAAATAGGCGTATAAATTTAACGTTTGGGCGATTGTTTTTTTCTCCTTGCCTTACCACCCATACCCACCTTTCTTCTTTCCCGTACCCGAGGATCACGAGTCAATAAACCGTGTTTTTTTAAAGTAGGCCGATATTGATCATGGTCAACTTTTTCGATCGCCCTTGCTAGACCATGAATGATTGCTTCAAGTTGGCCATTTTTTCCTCCTCCTTGAACTAAAATAGAGATAGCAAACCGATCTTCATTATTAGTTATTTTTAAAGGAACAAGGTATCTGGCTTTATCAATCTGTCTGGGAAATAATTGGCTGATTAATTTGCCGTTTACGTATATCTCTCCCTGGGAAATCTTAAGAGAACTTCCAGTCATCGGGTTTTTAATAGAAGCCGTCTTGTTACTTCCAACCAAATAGAGTCTTACTCTAGCTACCGCTTCCTTTCTTCTTCCTATCGCCTGATAATATTTTAAATTTTTTATTCCCTTAACCATAATATTTAAAAAATCCTAATACCAGAATCCTATTTAAAAACCGTTTAGGCTTTGAGTTTAGGATTTTGGATTTTGAACTTATCCCTATATGGATGCTCATCATTCGCATAAACAAACAACCTCGTCATTCTTCTATCTCTTAATTTATTCTTGGGTAACATTCCGGAAACTGCATGGCTAATAATCATCTCCGGTTTCTCACTTAATAGTTTACTAAAGCTAATTTTTTTTAATCCTCCTGGATAACCTGAGTAACGATTATAATTTTTATTTAAACCTTTTTTTCCGGTAACCTTTATTTTTCGAGCGTTAATAACAACAATATAATCACCACAGTCAAGATAAGGAACATAGTTCAGTTTATGTTTGCCTTGAAGTAAACTAGCAATTTTACTTGATATCCGTCCCAATACCTGACCAGAAACATCGATTAGATGCCAAGATCTAATAATTTCTTTTTCTTTTAGTGGCTTAGTAACCTTAGTGATATTAACCATAAATACTTTTATTTTTTACTAATTTTCCTACCCGGTAAAACTAAAGGTTTCTTTTTGTTCTCCAAAACAACTGGGATTGACCACTCGATTTTTACCATCTCTGAACCGTCGGAGAGCCTTTTCCCTAAATTATTTAATTTAAGGTAACCGCTGGTCTTTTTTTTAATTGCCGGACCAATCTCTTTAAATAATAGCCGGATAATTTTTTTATCACCAATTCTTTTCCAGATAAAGTTTTTATTGGCCTCTGTCTCTTCTTTGGCCTTATTTAAAACGATTTCTAAAAAACTCTTTAAAGATTTTATTTTAGCTTTGGTTGTTGTTAATTTACCTTTAGTTAAAAAATTAACGGACAATTTCCTTAATAACATTCGATTAGCGTCTCTACCGTAATTAAATTTTATTTTTTTTACTCGGTGTCTCATTTGTCTCAAAAATCTTAAATTTAAAACTTATTTCATCTCTATTTCCATCTTTTTTAACTCTTCTTCTATCAACTCAATTGATTTTTTCCCGACTCCTTTCATTGTTGATAATCTTCCTTTTCCTGCCTTGATTAAATCAGCCACTGTTTCAATCTTTTCTCTAAGCAAAGCGTTAATAATCCTTGATGGTAGATTTAGTTCGTCAATAATAATCTCGTTGAATTTGTTATTCAATGCTTCTTTTTGTTTCTCTTCCACCGTCTTCTCTGTTTTAGTAAGAGGAGTGTCTTTTCCCGACAAAAAATGATCAAAGTACTTCGAAAGAAGAAGGGTCGCTTTCCGCAAAACTTTTTCTGGGCTGATACTCCCGTCTGTCGAAAGTTCTATAATCAAACGATCGTAGTCCGTCTTTCCGCCGACGCGTGACTCTTCAACTTTAAAATTGACTTTTTTAATTGGCGAAAAAAAAGCGTCGATGGGAATAAAACCAAACTCTTTTTCTTTCTGTTCCTTAGCCTGTAAGTATCCTAATCCCCGTTCCACTTTCGCCTCTATCATTAGTTTTCCTTTAGTATCGGTAATTTCTCCGATATAAAGATCTTTATTTACAATTTCTACTTCACTTTCAATATCTTTTCCAAATAACTTTTTTTTGCCTTTAGCCTCAAGTTTTATTTTAAACGGTCCTTCCCCCTCAAATATAAATCTTAATTGTTTTAGGTTAAGGATAACTTCCAAAACTGATTCTTTTATCCCTTTTATTGTGGTAAAAAGATGGGGGGCTCCTTCTACTTTAACCTGCGTTATCGCTGCCCCTTCTAATGATGAAAGGAGTGTTCGGCGAAGAGCGTTGCCTAAACTGTGACCAAAACCTAAAGGTAGAGGTTCGATAATGAACTTTCCTTCAATATTACTCAAATCAATTTTTTGAGTATAAAAATTTGGATTGAGCATAATAATAAATAAAATTGACCAAGGGTCAATCGCCTTCTGAGCGAAATTTCTAACGCGAATAGTATTCAATTACTAATCTTAAGTTTATTTGTTTACTGATCTGTTCTTCGGTCGGCTCTGCCATCAACTTACCCACCACTGCCTGTCTTTTTAACCAAATTGGTAGAAATATATCTTTGTTAGTTAGTTGCTTTTCAATGTATGGGATTTTCATGGTTTTTTCCTTGGAAAAACCGATCTTTTCTCCAACGCTTACTTGATAAGAGGGGATATTAACCACTTTATCATTAATTTTTATATGACGATGTGTGATCAGTTGTCGAGCTGACGCCCTGGTGGGGGCTAATCCTAATCGGTAAACTATATTATCTAACCTTTTTTCTAAAGACTGGGCTAAATAAAATTTAGTGTTGCCCGGCTTCTCCTTGGCGGTTTTGAAATATTTTTTTAACTGTTTTTCAGTTAATCCAAATAAATATCTTAGTTTTTGCTTTTCTCTCAATTGAACCGCCCATTCCGATGATTTTCTTTTTCTTTTCGTCCCATGTTGACCTGGAGAAATATTGATTTTTCTCAACAGTCGTCCATGTGCCTTCGTCCCAACCGTCTTTAAACCCAGATCAATTCCTTCACGCCTGGCAATCCTGTTTCTCGGACCTGTATACCTCATATAAGTTAAAAGTGAAAAGTTAAAAGTTCAAAGTTTAAGTTAAAAATTTCAAATTTTGAATTGCAATTTTCCATTTTAAATTTTAAGTTTTTAATTTTTTTAAACTCTTCTAATTTTTGGCGGCCTGACACCATTGTGTGGAATTGGGGTAATATCAATAATCTGATCCACTTCTAAATCGGATTCTTTTATCGCCCGCAAAGCCGCCTCTCTTCCCGGGCCGATTCCTTTAACAAAAATGTCCGCCATCCTAAACCCGTGGTTATTAATGGCTTTCTTTATTGTTGTACTGGTACTAACAGTCGCCGCATAAGGTGTTGATTTCCGTGTCCCAGAAAATCCGAACATCCCTGACGAACCGCTTACCAGTGGACTACCTTTTTCGTCGGTCACTGTCACCATTGTGTTGTTGAAAGTGGCCACTATATAAATTCTGCCCCTTTCCACTATTTTTTTTTGATTTCTTTTAACCATATTTAAAAACTTAAGGCTTTTTCTGATCCGCTGTTTTCTGACCAGCCCGTTTTAACTTACTCCACATCTCTTTTTTTAAAGCACCAACCGTCTTCCGTTTACCACGCTTGGTACGGGCATTCGAACGTGTCCTTTGGCCCTTAACCGGAAGATTTCTAATATGGCGGATTCCCCGATAGCAAGCAATATCTTTCAAAACTTTTATATTAGCGTTAATTTCTTCTTTTAAATCTCCTTCAATTCGATATTCTTTATCAATCAAATTAACGATTTTTTTGATTTCATCTTCACTAATTTGGCTGACTTTTTTATTTTTTTCGACTTTGACCTCATCTAGAATCCTATCGGCCCTGGAAAAACCAATTCCATATAAAAGCGTTAAAGCATATCTTATTTCTTTATTATCCGGTAATATTATTCCATGAACTCTAATCATAAAAAACCATTATCCTTGCCTTTGTTTATGCTTAGGAATAGAACAAATAATATATAACTTCCCTTTCCTTTTTACCAATTTACATTTAGAACAAATTTTTTTGATTGACGACCTGATATGCATATTATCTTCTATAAATAATTCGACCACGATCCAAATCGTACTTTGTTAGCTCGATGTTAACTTTATCACCGGGAAGAATTTTAATATAGTTTTTTCTCATTTTCCCGGATAGATAACATAAAATTACTTTTTCCGAGCCAACAATCTTTACTTTAAACAAAGTATTAGGTAAACTTTCCATAACTTCTCCGTCAACAACAATAGTATTCTCTTTCATAAAGTTTTAAGCTTATATTCTATCATAAAATCAGGTTAAAATGAGCGTATTTTTGCCGGTAACCGCCACTGTGTGTTCAAAACAGGCGGCCAAACTACCATCTTTTGTGACTAAAGACCAACCACCATTCTCACTTACGACCTCTTCGCTCCCTAAGGAATAGATTACTTCAATCGCCACCACCAATCCTTTTTTAATCAAAGGCGTTTTTTCAACCGGACAGTCAAGATAACCAAAAACGTAAGGATCTTCATGTAACCGCCTGCCAATGCCATGGCCAGTTAACTGTTTGATGACAAAATACCCGTGACCATAAATTTCTTGTTCAATTGTTGCAGAAATATCGCCGATATAATTATTTTCTTTACATTGATTAATTGCCTTCATCAGTGTCGTCTTCCCCACTCGTAAAAACTCTTTCTGTTTAGGTGTCGGGGTATCACCGATGACAAATGTATCGGAAAAATCACTATGAAATCCTCGATAACAAACACCAATGTCAATCGTAAATACATCTCCCTTTTTCAACACCCTGTCTGATGGCGGAGTATGAACTACCTGTTCGTTAATCGATAAACAGGTAGCCCATCGATAACCTTTCACTTTTTTAAACGACGTTTCACAACCCAACTTTCTTATCAGACTGTCGGCAATGCTGTCAATCTCTTTGGTGCTAATTTTTTCTTTGATGTAAGGTTTTAATTGAGTTACTACCTGTTTTAGTCGTCTTCCGGCTTCCGTCATCGTCTTAATCTCGGCGGCACTTTTCAGATGATTCATAAAGAAAAATAAATAGATCGATAAACATCTTCTAACTTATCAAAAAACTCTTCTTCGGAAAAATTATTTTTTATCAGATAATCTGAAAAGGTAAAGGTCGGCCCCATATTGGTGGTAAACAACTCGTTGATATCTCTCTCTTTACCATAAAGCTCTGATCGTTCCCTTCTTTGGGAAACCCGCCGATATCGAACGTCTTTATCGGCATATAAACCAACAAGAAAGATATTTATCTTTGGTAGTTCTTTTTTTAAAAACTCGTACTCTTCCCATGATCTCATCCCGTCGATCACCAGAATTAAATTGTCCTTTAACAAAGCTTTGATTTTATCTAAATTAAGGATGGCTAAAGCAGCCATACCATGATCTTTTCTGAACTTTGATCTTATTTTTTGGTGATTTTTTTCATTGTGCGACAGGTGGTTTTTAGTAATATATTCGTTGATCACTTTTCCAAAGGAGATGACTGGTAGCCCTTTATTTTTGAAATATTGAGCGGCAGCGGTTTTACCTACTCCGGGCAAACCAACAATGGCAATAATCGTCTTTATTTTTCTCTTCCAGCTGGCGATATGATTTTTTATTAACTGTTTACCTAAATTACGGAGAATTTCTTTATTAACTTCTTTGATTGATTGTTCGCCGTCAATAACAACCAACTTTTTTTGATTTCCGTAATAATCAATCACGGGTATGGTGTATTTTTTAAACATCTCTATTCTTTTTTTTAAAGCTGGTAGTGTTTCATCGGCCCGACTGCTTTCGTTACGGTACAACAAACGCCAAAGGGCCTCTTTATCGGATATTTTGATGAAAATTACCTTATCGACATTGTTCATAAAACGTTTTGCCTGGGTGACCGTCCTGGGAAAACCATCTAATATATATCCATTTCTATACTCTGATCTTGACAGATATTGATTAACAATTTCAATTGTTTTTTCATCCGGCACCAATATTCCCGTATTAATGGTTTCTTTTATGTACCTACCTAGTTTGGTTTTTTCTTTCGCAATCTGTCTAAAGATATGGCCGGTGGAAAGATAGGGAATGTTTAATTGTCTTGACAGTATGTTACCTTGAGTGGATTTTCCCGAACCCTGAATCCCTAAAAGAACAAGTTTCATGAGTTTTATGACAATTATAACCGTACTATGGTTATAGAAATTCATAAATTAGCCGAGTTTTTTCTTTTCTTTATGGACTGTCCGCTTACGGCAAACGGGACAATATTTTTTTAGTTTTAGACTACTACTGGTGTTAATTTTGTTTTTCTCGGTCACATAATTTTGTCGGTGACAAGTCTCACAAGTTAAACCAGCCAAAACGCGCGAACCTTTTTTAGCCATATCTTAAAATATAATTTTTATAACGGTTATAGTTCTTATAATAATTACCTACCAAATTTATCATAACTCTTCATTACTAACTGGGCCTCAACCATCTTAAACGTCTCTAATATTACTGAAACAACGATTAATATCCCTGTTCCACCAATCACCAAATTTTTCATACCGGTTATTTTGGAAATGATTGCCGGTAAAATAGCGATAACGCCCAAAAATATCGCCCCCACGCTGGTAATACGATAAAGTATTTTTTCTAGATATTCTTTAGTAGCCCGTCCAGGTCTAATTCCTGGGATGAAACCACCATATTTTTGAATCTCCTCAGCAATTTTTTGCGGATTAAAGACAACCACCGTATAAAAGAAAGTAAAACCAATCACCAAAATAAAATAAAAAAAGTTGTAAAAAAATCCTGCTGGCGTAAAAAAACTCACTAAAAACGAGGCTAAACTTGCCAATATTTTATTTTTTGAATACTGTAGAAAGTTACCTATCAGTTGGGGAAAAAGAACAAATGAAACGGCAAAGATGATTGGGATTACGCCAGCCTGATTTAACTTTAACGGTAAAAAATTAGTCGCCCCCTGATAAACGCGATTACCCTTAATCCGCTTAGCATAATAAACCGGAATTTTCCTTACCGCCTCGTTAATATAAACAATGGCGGCAATAACAACTAGAGCTAAAACAAGAAATATTAAAATATTAAAGACTACCTCTGGGCTAAAAACAGCCAATGTTTGTCCAGCTAAAACCGGTAGTCTGCCAATAATACCGGCAAAAATCAGCAAAGAAATCCCGTTGCCCAGTCCGAATTCGGAGATTAACTCACCAAACCAGATAAGAATAAATGTTCCGGCCACCATGGTAACAATAAAAGAAATAAACTCTATCGGTGTTAAAACCCCCATTATTTTTTGATTTTTTAACAAGATATAGATTCCCACTGTTTGCATAAAAGTCAAAGGAACGGTGATAAAACGAGTATATTGATTAATTTTGAACCGGCCATACTCGCCTTCTTTTGACAACTCTTCCAATTGAGGAATAACCATAGTCAACATCTGAAGAATAATCGAAGCATTAATATAAGGATTAAGTCCTAGAGCCATGACAGAAAAATTAATTAATGTGCCGCCAGAAAATATGTCTAACAACGAAAGGAACTGGTTTTGTGAAAAAAGAACTCTCAGTTTTGTTAAATTAATTGCCGGCACTGGTAAAAAAGCAAAAAGACGGAAGGTAAAAAAGACCGCCAAAGTAAAAATAGTTTTTTGTTTTAACTTAGGGTCGCTAAAAAGCAACTTGATTTTTTCCCTAATCGCTTCCATAGTTATTTTTCTGAAAGGCTAACCTGACCGCCTAATTTCTCAATCGCTTTCTTAACTCTGGCGGAAACAGGTAATCTAATAATTAATTTTTTCTCCAACTGCCCGCGATTGAGAACTTTAACTTTTTTTATTTTGTCACCGATAATATTTTTTTTAACCAAAGATTCTATTGTTACAACGGCATTATCGTCAAACCGGTTTAAATGATTAAGACTTAAAATCACCGGGCTCTGTTGAAAAGATTTATTGTGACCCTTACCCCGTAGAAGAGGAAATTTCTTTACCATTCTTGCCTGACCACCTTCAAAATGGAGAGGAATACTTTCTCGGGCTTTTTGATGCCGTGTCGTTCCCCGGCCGGATTTCGCTCCTTTACCGCTCCCCAATCCTCTACCTAGTCTTTTTTTCTTTCTAACAACAATTTTCGGCAATTCTGACAAAAAATTAGTCATTTTTTCTTTCAACAACTTTTAACTTTTTAATCGCCTCCATAACCGCATAGCTGTTGACAACCTGATTTTTTGAACCAATGATTTTACCCGAAGCGTTTTCAATACCTGCTAAATCAAGAATTGTTCTAACAACACTGCCAACCTTAAGCCCTGTACCCGGAGGAGCTGGTTTTAAAAGAATCTTGGCCGCCTTATATTTAAGCAATATCGGGTGAGGCAAGCTTTTCTTTTCAATAGGAAAACTAATCATGTGTTTTTTGGCATAATTGATGGCTTTTTTTATTGCTGGCGGCACCTCCGCTCCCCTCCCTAAACCTAAGCCGACTTTTCCCTTTCGATTTCCCACCGCCACTAAGGCGGAAAAAGTAACATAGTTTCCACCGGACGTCTTTTTAGTCACTCGTCTTATTAAAAGCACTTTTTCCTCTATCTTTTCTTCTGGCTGAATTAAATTATTAGCTGGTTTTTTTTCTTCTGTCATAAACTTTAAATTTTAAATTATATTTTTATCCCTCCTTCTCTTAATCCATCGGCTACCGCCGCCACGCGGCCATGGTAACTGTAGCTACCTCGATCAAAAATAGCCTGATTAATATTAATTTTTTTCATTTTCTCGGCCAATTTGATACCAATCAATCTGCTTTGTTCGCGTCGTGTACTTTTCTTTGTCGCTGCCTTATCTGGTTTAAAATTTAAGCTTGAAACGGCACAGAGAGTGATTCTTTTTTCGTCATTTATCGCTTGAGCATAAATATATCGATTCGAACGAAAAACAGAGATTCTTGGGCGATCATTGTTTCCAAAAATTCGGCTTCTAATTTTTATTTTCCTTCTTAGTTTTTTATCAAACGTCCTAACAGCTATCATATAATTTATCAAGAGGCGGCCACGCTACCGACGGCCTTAACTTTTTTGCTTGGTTTTAATTTAATTCTTTCACCTAGATATCTGATACCTTTACCTTTATAAGAGTCTGGTTTTTTAATTATCTTTATTTGATACGCTATCTCACCAACTAACTGTTTATCAACTCCCCGAACGGTTAATTTATTATTACCATCTACCTGATAATCTACTCCTGCTTTTTTTTTAAAGATCACCGGGTGAGAATAACCAAGTTTAAAAACCAAATCCTCACCCTGCAGCTTGACGTTATATCCTGTTCCCACAATCTCTAATTTCTTCATCCAGGGCGTCTCTACTCCCATAACTGCGTTGGCAATCAACTGTCGAAACAACCCATGCCAACTATGGGCTTGCTTGTTGTTTTTTAAAGGTTTTAAAATAAGTCTCTTTTCCTGCTGATCGATTTTTATTACCTGCGGCAGTATTATTTTCAATTCACCGGCTTTGCCTTTGATGATGACCGTTTGCTTATCGACGCTGACTGTCACCGTATCAGGAATTATAATTTGTTTACTACCAATTTTAGACATATTTACCAAATCTCAAATAATAACTCTCCGCCAAGCTTTGCCCTATGCGCTTCTCGATTGGTCATTATCCCTTTTGACGTCGATAAAATCGAATGTCCCAAACCATTCAAAACCGGTTTTAAATCCTTATAAGAAACATAGATCCTTTGGCCTAATTTAGAAATAATCTTAACTCCAGTCAGAGCTGGCTGACCATCTCGATAGACTAAATCGATGGAAATCTTTTTCTTCTGATCATTCTCCAGTTTATAGTTTTTAATAAAAGAAAGTCTTTTTAGGACTTTTAAAATTTCTTCGCGAAATCGAGAAAAAGGTGATTCGATTGTTTCTTTCCCAGCTAAATAACCGTTTTTTATCCTAATAATTAAATCAATAAAAGAGTTTTCCATATTTTTTAGGTTGCTTCAATAACTTTCTTTGTTACTTTCCCATGACTTCTAAAGGTACGCGTCAATGCAAACTCGCCGAGACGATGACCAACCATTGTCTCGGTAATAAACACCTCAATAAACTTTTTACCATTATGAATCGCTAATCTGGAGCCAACGAACTCCGGCGCCACCTGAGAATTACGGGCCCACGTCTTGATCGGGGTCCTATTACTAGTATCTTTCTGTTTAAGAACTTTATTTAATAGATTTTTGTCAATATAAGGTCCTTTTTTCACTGATCGACTCATATTAAGAAATTACCATGAATGTTTTTTAACTCCGGGTATCTCGCCTTGAAGCGCTTTCTCCCGAAAACAAATACGACAGATTCCAAACCGCCGCATGTATGCTCTGGCTCGGCCACAGATCGGACAACGGTTATGGTTCCTAACCTGATATTTTTGTTTTTTTTGAAATTTCACCCGGTTCGATTTTTTCGCCATTTTTTTTCAAACTTTTTATAATTTATATTTAGGATTTATTTGGGATTTTCGTCCAAAGGACGATCGCCCTTTGGGCGAGAGATTTGTGATTTGGAATTTTTAAATGGTATACCTAACGCTTCAAACAACTTTTTTCCCCTAATTTTATTTCTCGCGTTGGTGACAATCGTTACCTGCAATCCTCTGGTTTTATCAATTTTGTCAAAATCTATCTCTGGAAATATTGTTTGTTCAGGAAACCCTATATTTAGATTGCCACCTGAATCAATACTTGTTTCCGCAATCCCCCGAAAATCTTTCAACCTAGGAATGATAATTTTAACTAATTTTTCTAGAAAGATAAGCATCTTTTTTCCCCTCAATGTCGCTTTAACTCCGATAGGTAGTCCTTTCCTTATTTTAAAAGCAGAAACCGATCGGTGAGCCTTCGTAATGACCGATTTTTGGCCAGTTATTGTCGTCACTTGTTCTTGAATTTTTTCCAAAACATTCTTATTAACTACCGCTTCTCCGGCTCCGACGTTGACGGCTATTTTAATAACGTTCGGAACCGCCATCAAACTCTTGATTTTTAGTTCGGTCATCAATTTTTTGCGGATCTCCTGATTGTAATAATCTTTAAAAGACATTGATATATAATTCAAATGGTTAAATGGTTAAATAGCTATATAGCCATCTAGCCATTTAACCATCTAGCTATATTACCATATAATTATTTACAACTCCTATATTTTGCTTTTACATTTCTTACAAAATCTAAATTTTTTTTTCTTTTCAACTAAATAACTGACTCTTATTGACTTAGCGCATTTGGGACAAATTAACATTACTTTTGAAACATCGAGCGGGCGAGGCAGTTCAACTGTCCCTCCTTGGGGCATTTTTTCGCTTTTTTTAATATGTTTTTTGTAAATATTCATCCCCAAAATTAATACCCGGTTAGTCTTACGATATATTTTCTCTACCTTACCTTCTCTTCCTTTATCCTTGCCATAAATTATTCTCACTTTATCTTTCTTTTTAATTTTCATAGCTTTTTGCTTTATAAACTTAAAAAACCTTATAAACTTAATATATTTCTTCAGCCAAACTAACAATTTTATTAAAGCCCTTATCTTTTACTTCTTTAGCAATCGGCCCAAAAATTCTTGTTCCTCGAGGGTCATAACTGTCTTTTGCCGTTAAGATAACACAGGCGTTATCGTCAAACCTAATATAACTACCGTCTTTCCGCCTAACTTCTTTTTTAGTCCTTATGATGACGGCCGGTAAAACCTCTCCTTTTTTAACCTGACCGTGAGGAACAGCGTCTTTAATAACTATGGTAATCACCTCGGCTAAATATGCTCGTAAACAGTTACCCTTACCGGGAATTCCAATCAAACTTACCTTTTTGGCGCCGGTATTATCAGCGACATTTAAAATCGATCTTAGTTGTAACATAATAAATTAATTCAAAATTCAAAATGCAAAATTCAAAATTTCAATTCAAAATTAAAAATTTTAAACTTTAAACTATAACTTTTAACTTTTCACTTTGAACTTTTAACTTTATTAACTACTATAAAATGTTTTTCTCTTGATATTGGCCTTGTCTCTATTATCCTAACCATATCTCCCTCTTTAAGATCTAGTTTCTCGTTATGGACTTTATATCGTTTGCTTCGCTTGATGACTTTTTTATATAAAGGATGGCGGTATTTTCTCTCCACTAAAACAGTAACGGTTTTTGTCATTTTATTGGAAACGACTCGACCAATAAATATTTTTGTCATATTTTATTTATATATTTTTAATTTTTTCTTGATTAGTATTTTCTTCTTCTTTTTCCGTCAAAACCGTCAAGTTTCTAGCTAATAATTTCTTCTTTTTTGTCAAAAAATTACTATCCTTTTGAGGATTAGCCTTGGCTCCAAGCTCTAACTTGGCAATCTCGACTCTTAAACTCTGAATTTCTTTTCTCAACTCTAACGCCGTTTTTCTTTTTAATTCTTTGGTAATTTTTTTCATAAATTTATTTTTTTACAATTTTAGTTTTAACCGATATTTTATAAGAAATGCTTTTTAAAACATTTTCAGCTTCATAGTCAGGTAAGCCATCGACTTCAAACAATACTCTACCAGGTGTAACCGAAGCAACAAAATAAGCTACGTCTCCTTTACCTGCTCCCATTGTCACTTCTGGCGGTTTCTTAGTGTATGGCTTATCAGAAAAAATCCTAATCCAGTACTTACCTGTTTTTCTTGTTGCCCTAGCTAGAATAACTCGACAGGCCTCAATTTCTTTATCCTTAATCCAACCCGCTTCAACCGCTTTTAATCCAAAACCACCAAAGTTCAGTTTGTCGCCCTTAACGGCAATCCTTCGAAAGACTCCACGAAACTGTTTGCGGTATTTTTGTCTTTTTGGCGCTAACATAAAAATTAATTCAAAATTCAAAATTCAAAATTACAATTTAAACTTTAAACTATAACTTTTAACTTTTCACTTTGAACTTTTAACTTTTATTTGCATATCCACACTTTAATACCAATATAGCCCGATTTTGTCAGAGCCGGATATCTGGCAAAGTCAATATCCTCACGGATGGTTGATAAAGGAACTTTTCCTTGAAAATATTTTTCCCGCCGAGAAATCTCGGCGCCGGCGATTCTTCCCCCTAGCTGGATTTTTATCCCCTTAGCTCCCGCTTCAATCACGCGATTAATGGCATTGTGAACTACCGCCCGATGGGAGAAATTCCTTATCAATTTTTCGGCAATCGTCTGGGCAACATAATAACTGTTAAGATATGGTTTCTTCACCGGTTCTATCTTTAAATCAATCTTCACTTCTTTATTTTTTTCCTTAATTTCCAATGTTTGGGTAATAATTTTTTTTAACTCTTCTAAACCCTTACCGCCACGACCAATAATCATTCCCGGTTTGACTGAATAAATAATTAAGGTAATTTTATTAATGGCTCGTTCAATATCAATCTGAGTTACTGAAGAATAAGCTAATTTTTTCATCAATAGATTTCTCAACTTAATGTCAGAAATCAAAGTTAAACGGTATTTTTTCTTATCAGAAAAAAACCAGCGTGAACTCCAATTATATAAAATGCCTAACCTTAAACCTTTAGCGTTTGCTTTTTGACCCATAAGTTAAATCTTAAATTTAAAATCCTAAATCTCAAAGCTTTTTATCTTTCCCTGACTCCCTAGATTTAAATTTTGGTTTCGAGGACGTTAGACGTCCTTTCGAGATTTGGGATTTTCGTTCAAAGGATGATTGTCCTTTGGGCAAAAACTTTGAACTTTCTTTTTTTTCCTTATTAATAACTGCTAATTTTTTCTCAGTAACGGATTCTGCTGTACCAACGGTCAAAATAACCTTGATGTGTGCATATCTTTTTTTAATCGGTTTGACTGTCCCTTTTCCACCAGGCTGTGATCGTTTCAACTTCCGTCCTTCTTCAACCGTCAGAACCTTAAATTTTAACAGATCTTCACTCGTTTTTAAAACTGCTTTAGCGTTAGTTATTGCCGACTTAATTGCTTTATAAAAGATCTTTGCTCCCTTCTTTGGGGTATAAAAAAGATAGTCTAATGATTCAACCGGACTCATCTTTTTAATAGCCGGCAACAAAAATCTTAATTTTTTAGGTGAAATTTTCAGATTTTTGATATATGCTCCTGCTTCCATAATTATTTTTTTCTTTTAACTATTAATTGATTGCTTGATTTATTTTTTTTTCTAGTCTTTCCACCCCTAGCTGGCTTCCCCCAGGGAGTCTTCGGATGCATCCCCTCACCAACTTTACCTTCACCACCTCCGTGAGAATGGCTTCTCGGATCCTGAGCCGTTCCTCTCACCGTCGGTCGAATTCCCATCAGAATTTTTCTTCCTGCCCGACCAATAATTTCTTCTTTATGACCAAGGTTGCCTAGTTGACCAATGGTCGCAAAACAATCATTTAAAAATTTACGTGTTTCCCCTGAAGGCAGTTTTAAATGAACAAAGCGTTCTTCTTTAGCAACCACGACACCATAGGTGCCCGCTCCTCTAACTATCTGTCCCCCATTACCAGGATAAAGCTCAACATTATGAACCATGACACCTAAGGGAATATTTTTTAGTTTCAAAGCATTTCCTGTCTTAATCTCGGCTTGATCAGTTGCAATAATTCGATCGTCTACCTTTAACTCTTTTGGTAATAATATATATCGCTTCTCCCCATCTTTATATTTAACCAGAGCAATTTTATTGTTACGATTAGGATCGTATTCAAAACAAACAACTGTCGCCTCCATGTCTCGTTTATCTCTTTTAAAATCGATCAAACGGTAATATCTTTTTTGTCTCTTGCCCTGATGACGAACGGTAATCTTACCGGTGTTATCTCTCCCCGAATGTTTCTTTAAAATCTTAATTAGATTTTTTTCTGGTCTATCTTTTCTTAAAGTTATAGTTTCTTGTTTTTTCATAGCTTATGATTAAATACTAAATTAAACTATGCCTGCGGAAATAACTCTATCTTTCCTTCTTTTAACTTAATAAAAGCAATCTTCTTCGTTGACAGCTGTTTTTTTACTTGTTTTCTGCCAACTTTTCTAACTTTCCCTTGCCGATTGACCACCTTTACCTCGGCGACCTTAACAGGATAAAGTTTTTCTAGAGCGGCTTTTATCTGATACTTGTTTGCGTTTTTATCTACTTTAAACATATAAAAGTTATTTTTCAAAAGACTGGTCGATTTTTCGGTAAGTATTGGTCTGTTAATGACTTGATTAATTTTCATCTTTATTAATATTTTTTATAACTTCTATCGTTTTAGCAATAAATAAAATTTTTTTGTGATTTAGGAGCTGATAACAATTGAGTGCCGTTGCCGATACCACTGTCACTGTAGGAATATTTCTTACTGCCAGCAATAATTGATTTTTTTCTAACAGAGGAATAACTAGTAATTTTTTTTCTTTTTCTAAATTTAATTTTTGAAAAAATTCAATTAACAATTTGGTTTTTGGTTTTACTGACAAAAATTTATCGCTAAGCCCAATTAATTCTTTTGATTCCTGTTTTAGAGTCAAAGCTCCTAACAAGGCTTTTTTCTTCTGTTTTCTGCCTATTTTTAGGCGAAAATCTTTCGGACGTGGTCCGCCGACGATACCACCTCCAACAAAAATTGGCGCTTTAATATCGCCGTGGCGCGCTCGACCAGTCCCCTTCTGTCGATAGATCTTCCTAGTTGACCCGCTTACCTCGCCTCTGGTTTTGGTCGAAGCAGTCCCCTGTCTTTGGTTGGCTAAATAAACGCGAACATATTGCGTTAACAATCTTGGACTGACTTTTACCGAAAATATTTCTTTCGGCAACTCAATTTCTTTTTCTATTTTCCCATCTAAATCATAAATTGAAATTGTTAGCGCGTTTTCTTTTTTTTTAGCTTTTTTTACCACCTTACCAACTTTTTTTCTATCCAACTCTTTGGCCATAATTAAATATTTAATTAACTGGTAAAAAATTTGTTTCTAATTTCTAAAAGAGCGCCTTTGGCGCCCGGAACCAAGCCCTTAACTAATAAACCATCCTCTCTTACCTCAACTACTTTTAAGTTTTTAACCGTCACTCGGTCACCACCCATACGACCGGCCATCCTTTTTCCTTTATAAACTCTACCCGGAGTTGTAGTCTGACCAATTGAACCAGGGCCTCTTTCGCGGTCGGACTGACCATGGGTCCTTGGCCCACCTTTAAAATGGTGACGTTTAACCACTCCTTGAAATCCTTTGCCCTTTGATATACCACTAATGTTTACTTTGTCTCCTTTTTTAAATAAAGTTGCTGGTTTTATTTCGTCTCCGATGAAAATTTTTATTTCGTCGATGGTTAAGCCTTTTTTTCCACCATCATTAATCGGTTTAATGAGATTTAATTGTCCTTTTGGGATTAACTTATCTATTCTGAACTCCCTTAAAAAACGGAGCGGGGTTTTTATCCCCGCTCTTAGTAAATTTCCTTTGACTGGTTTTTTAATATTTTTGGTTTGGCCAAAACCAAGCTGAACCGCCAAATAATTATTTTGGTCCGGCCATTTAATTTCAACTAAATAGCACGGGCCGGTTTTAATGAAAGTTGTCGGCCACCTTTCTCCTACCTCGTTAAATGTCTGTGATTGAGTAGACTTTTCACCTAAAAGAAAACCTAACATATTTTACAACAAAAAAACGCCCCAGATTGAGGCGGTTTTTAAATTCAATCTGGTCTAAACTTTTTAACCAACTTTTTCCTTTTGGGAAAAAATAAACATGTGGATAATATTATATACGATTGTTAACTAAGGGTCAAATGAATTTAAAATTACATCTTTACTTCTACTTCAACACCGGCAGGCAATTCTAAATGTATGAGAGAATCTATCGTCTGGTTAGTAGGATTTATAATATCAATCAATCTTTTGTGGATTTTTAAACCGAAGTGGTCACGTGCATCTTTATGCTTAAAGGGTGATCGATCGACAACAAAAATTTCATTTTTTGTCGGTAAAGGTATTGGTCCGGTGATCAAGGCGCCGGTCCGAATAGCAGTATCAACTATCTTTTGGCAAGTATCATCTATTAAATGATGGTCATAAGATTTTAACTTGATCCGAATTCTTCCTTTAGGCATAATTTAAAAGAGCAAAGAATATAACTGTTATAACTATTATAACCGTTATAATTATTATTTTAATATTTTCGTCACCACCCCAGCTCCTACGGTGTGACCACCTTCACGAACGGCAAATTTCAATCCTTCTTCCATGGCCACCGGGTAAATCAACTTGGTTGATACTTTTACATTGTCGCCTGGCATGACCATTTCGACACCGGCCGGTAGTTTTATCTCACCGGTAATATCAGTTGTTTTAATATAGAATTGAGGACGATAACCATTAAAGAATGGAGTGTGACGACCGCCTTCTTCTTTGGTTAAAATGTAAATTTCTGCCTCAAACTCGGTATGAGGAGTAATCGATCCCGGTTTGGCAATTACCTGTCCTCGTTGAACATCGTCTTTCTCTATTCCCCGAAGCAATAAACCAACATTGTCACCAGCTCTTGCCTCATCCAAGCTTTTTCTAAACATCTCTACGCCGGTTACCACCGTCTTTTTCGTCTCGCTGATACCAACAATCTCCACTTCTTCGTTAACTTTAAGCACGCCTCTTTCCACCCTGCCGGTAACTACTGTTCCCCTTCCCTGTATTGTAAATACGTCTTCAATCGGCATTAAAAATGGTTTATCTATGGGTCTTTTTGGTTCCGGGACATATTCGTCAACCGTCTTCATTAATTCCTCAATTGATTTAATGGCTTCCGGATCATCTTGAAGGGCTTTAAGAGCCGACCCTTTGATCACCGGAATTTTATCGCCAGGGAATTTATATTTTTTCAAAAGATCTCTTATCTCCATTTCAACTAAATCCAACATTTCTTTGTCAGAAACCAGGTCCACTTTGTTTAAAAAAACAACAATCGCTGGTACGTTGACCTGTCCGGCAAGAAGGATATGTTCTCTAGTTTGTGGCATTGGTCCGTCCGGAGCCGACACCACTAAAATTGCCCCATCCATCTGAGCAGCACCGGTAATCATATTTTTAATATAATCAGCATGCCCTGGAGCATCAATATGGGCATAATGTCTTTTATTAGTTTCGTACTCGGAATGGTGAAGATTAATAGTAACGCCACGAGCTTTTTCTTCGGGAGCCTTATCAATTTCTTCGTACTTTAAAAACTTAGCTAATCCTTTTTTTGATAAAACATAATGGATGGCTGAAGTTAAGGTAGTTTTTCCGTGGTCTACATGCCCGATAGTACCAATGTTTAAGTGGGGTTTAGTTCTTTTAAATACTCCTTGTGCCATATTACTTTTATAAAAATTAATTAATAAAAAATAACTTGATTTTTAAAAATCATTAAACTATGATAATTGTTATGCGGCAAAAAGTCAAGACCTTTTTTTACGTTTTTAAACACAGTCTTTTCCCTCAACCAGATTATTATTCAAAAATTCCCAAAACTTCTTTCCGTTTCTCATTAAAATACCTTATTAGTTTAGTAATTGTTCTTAACCTTCTTCTAGTTGTTTTCGTAACCATTAAAAACAATCCGACAAGAATTGGTCGTTTTATCGACAGTATGAGAAGCGGCTTCCAAACCTACCCAGCGGATCTAGTTATAAATATCGACAAAGGCCGTCTATTTACCTCCTATAACCGCCCCTATTTTTTTTGGCTAAATATAGAAGGTAAACAAAAACTAATATTAGCTATCGACGAAGGAGCGACAGTTGACAAAATTAACACCTACCATTCTTATTTTTTATTAACTAATAAAGAAATGGTTGTTAAAAACGATCGGTTAATAAATCAAGCTTTTGACACTCTTCCTTTAACTTTTTTCGGTAACCAGAGTTTTGATAAAAGGACTAGTCAACAGATTACCCAGGTTTTCTCTTCGCTCAAAAAAAATCTTTTATTATACTATTTAACTATCGTCGCCCTCATGATTATTTTTCTACCGATTTTTTCTTTTTTAACTACATTTTTCTATTTGTTGATAATCGGTCTGTTCATATATCTTATCTTTAAAATTTTCTTTCACAAAAAAATTCATTATAAAAAAATCCTGCAGCTGGCTTTTCATGCCGTCACCCTACCACTATTAATAGACTATTTTTTAATCATTTTGAAACCGTCAATCCAAACCAACCTGGAGTTAAAAACAAACCTACCTTCACCACTGGCATTTTTAATTCTGCTGCTAATTTTTGTCTTTGCTGCAGTATATGAAGCTTATCAAAATCATCAACACAAACTCGGATCCATCTCCCACCATCGGTCAAATCGCAAACACATCTCTCATCGCTAAAGGTTTTTGATAGAATAACTTCATGAAAAATGAGTCAGTATTTATTCTTGACCACGAACAAAAAAAAGCAGTTGAATATAATCAAGGACCACTTTTAATTGTCGCCGGTGCCGGTACTGGAAAAACTTTTGTCATCGTCGAAAAAATCAAGTATCTAATCCAAAAAAAACTGGCTAAGCCTGAAGAGATTCTAGCTCTTACTTTTACTGAAAAAGCCGCTTTTGAGATGGAAGAAAGAGTTGATAAAAGCTTACCGTACGGTTATTTTCAGATGTGGATTTCCACCTTTCATGCTTTTGCTGATCAAATCTTGAAGGAAGACCTTGCTCAGATAGGATTCAATCCAAACTTTCGTTTAATGACCGAGGCGGAATCGATTATTTTTCTCAAGAAAAATCTTTTTCTTTTCAATTTAAAATATTTTCGACCTTTGGGTAATCCTGACAAATTTCTTTCGGCATTATTACAACATTTTTCTCGTTTACAAGATGAGGACGTCGAACCCAACCAATATCTCAGTTGGGTTCGAACTCAAAACTCAGAGGAAAAAATGGAGAAAGAAAAGTATTTTGAACTGGCAGAAGCGTATAAAAAATATCTTGATATTAAGTTAAAAGAGGGAGTGATGGATTTTTCTGATTTAGTATTTTATTTACTCCAACTATTTCGTCAACGACCAAATATTTTAAAAAAATATCAACAACAATTTAAATATTTTTTGGTTGATGAGTTTCAAGACACAAACATCGGTCAATATCAACTAATAAAGTTTCTTTGTCCTCCGAAAACAAAACCAAAACTAACCGTCGTCGGTGATGACTCTCAATCTATTTATAAATTCAGGGGCGCCTCTGTCTCCAACATTATTTACTTTATGAAAGACTATCCTCAGACTAAACAAATTACTCTGAAAAATAATTATCGTTCTAATCAAACCATTCTCGATGCCGCTTATCGCCTCATTAAACAAAACGACCCTGACACTTTAGAAGCTAAATTGGGCATCTCGAAAAATCTGATTGCTCAAAAACAGACTAAGAAAGACGATGCCCATACAATCAGTTTTTACTTAGCTGATAGACTGGAAAATGAGGCTGAATTCGTGGCAAAGAAAATTTTTGAGCTAAGATCTAATTACAAACTCTCTGATTTTGCCATTTTGGTTCGTGCTAACAATCATAGCGAAGCGATCATAAGAGCTTTAACTAGGGCCGGTATTCCTTTCCAGTTTTTAGGGCCGGGAATGCTTTTTAAACAGCCAGAGGTTAAAGATCTGATTGCCTATCTTAAGCTTCTTTATAATCTTGATGATTCTGCTTCTTTTTATCGCGTTCTAACGATGGAAATATTTAATATCGATAATAGAGATCTTTATTTTCTACTGGCTTTTACTAAAAAAATCAACCGTTCGATTTTCCAGGTATTAGAAATATTACTATCGTTTTACTATCCTGAAATTGAACAAAAGGAGTTCATGGTTTACAAACAGTATCTTCCTCTAATAAAAAGTGAGACGCGAGAAAAACTTTTCCACCTATACCAAATAATTAATAAACACCTAGGGAAAATCAAGACACACAGCGCTGGTCAGATACTATATTGGTTTTTAGAAGATAGTGGTTACCTGGCAAAATTGATCGATTTTAAAACAGAGAAAGAAGAAAAAATCGCTCTTAATGTTTCAAAATTTTTTGACAGAATTAAAACTTACGAAACTAATTATCAAGAAACCTCTATTTTTTCCGTAGTAGATTATATAGAAATGAGCATGGCTCTTGGTGAATCACCGTTGGCAAGCCAAAATGATCTATCTAGTTACGATGCCGTTAATATCTTAACGGTCCACTCGGCTAAAGGACTAGAGTTTAACGTTGTTTTTTTAGTGAATCTGAGTCAAGGACGATTTCCTAGTTATGAAAAAAGTGAGATGATACCTATCCCTCAATCGCTGATTAAAGAGATTCTTCCTCAAGGTGACTTTCATCAGCAAGAAGAAAGAAGACTGTTCTATGTCGGCTTAACTCGGGCTATTGATAGAGTGTTTCTATCGGCCTCTCAATACTACGGTGAGGGTAGGAGAAAAAGGCGGCTTTCTCCTTTTATTATTGAAACTATTGGTGATAAAGCTGTTAATAAAATAGTTTCTTTGAAAAAAGAGGAAAAGATACAACTTTCCATCTTTGACTTCAAACCAGTAGAAGAAAAGATTACCCGTCAGAAAATTGATTTAAGTCGACTGTCGTTTTCTCAGTTAGAGACTTTTAAAACCTGTCCTCTACAATATAAATATCGGTATATATTAAGAATTCCAACGATTCCCGGAGCCGCCCAATCATATGGCAGCAGTATTCATAAAACTCTGGAATTGTTTTATAAAGAGTTTCTCACCAATAAGCAGATAGATTTCAATTACCTCCTCTCCGTTTTTAGACAAAACTGGATTCCCATTGGTTATTCTTCGGCCGCCCATGAAATAAGAATGAAAGCCGAAGGAGAAAAAATGCTCCGCGCCTACTTTGATAAATTTCATTCCAGTAGATTAAAAATATTCAGTTTGGAAAAATTTTTTAAAATAAAAATTAACTCGGAACTATCGCTCACCGGTAAAATTGACCGGGTCGATCAGTTACCAAATAATAAAATTGAGATTATTGATTATAAAACTGGTAAAAAACCTAACGATAAACAATTAAAAAAAAATCTCCAGTTATCAGTTTATGCTTTAGCTGCCAATGACCCAGGTCTTTTTAGAAAACGCCTTAGTGACATCCGCTGCACTTTTTACTTCTTTCAAGATATGGAAAAGGTCAGTTCAGAAAAAAATCAGGAAGATTTAGAAAAAGTTAAAGAAGAGGTTTTGAAGATTGCTGCCGAAATAAAAAAAAATAAATTTTTACCTAATGTTGGTCCTTGGTGTGATTTTTGCCCCTTTAGAATCAACTGTGAAGCTTGGAACACTTAAGCCATAATTATTTTGTATAATTGAAAACAATAGTTATGGCAAAAAGACTAGCTAAATCAGTCCGTCCGGCTTCGTTCGTATCAAAAATTTTTGATCGCTTATTGGAAACGATTATTCCTATCTGTGCCTGGGCAACTATTACTTTACCTTTATGGATGTCGCCATTTCACCCGGCTGTCGTCGCTTATTTCATCATCGCCTTCGATCTTTATTTTTTTTATAAATCGGCACAAACCGCTTTCTTCGCCACCATTTCTTATAAAAAAATCTTGGAGACGGCGAAAATAAATTTTTTTAAAAAGATGCTGTCTTTAAAAAAAATGTCGATTATCAAACATTTCATCATTATTCCAAGTTATCAGGAACCTCTTTATAAACTAGAAGTTACTTTAAAGATGATTACCCAAAACGATTACCCCAGCAAAAAAATTTTTCTCGTCTTAGCCCTTGAAGAAAGAGAAAATAATATCCATCAAAAAGCCCAGGTTTTATATAAGAAATTTCACCGCTACTTTGCCGATATTATTATCTCTTATCACAAATTACAGCCAAATGAACTGGCCGGGAAAGCGAGTAACCAAACTGTTGCCGCTCTCTTACTCGACCAATATGTTAAAAAAAAACACTGGCAGAGAAAGAACGTTCTCATTACCATCTGCGACGCAGATAGTCACTTACCCTCAAATTATTTTTCTTATCTAACCTATCAGTATTTAAAAGATAAAAATAAAATTTATCATTTCTATTGGGCACCAGTTCTTTTATATAATAACTTTTGGCAACTACCTCTCTTCGTCCGTATCCAAGCCACTCTTTCTTCGATTGTCCGATTAGCTTTCCTTTCTTATAGAGAGAAACTGATTCAGATCTCGACCTACAGCACTAATCTTTGGCTTTTAAAAAAGATTAATTTTTGGGATGTCGATATTATCCCGGAGGATTGGCATATTTACTTACAGGCCTTTTTTACTTTTGGAGAAAAAATCCGCACCATTCCTTTATTTACCATTATTAATGGGGATGCGGTTTTCTCCGGCCACATAATGAAGACCTTAGTCAACCGTTACGAACAGGAAAAACGTTGGGCCTGGGGAGTAACTGATGTTGCCTACTCTCTAAAAAAATTTTTTATCACCCCACACATTAGATCATTAACTAAAATTAAAAAAATTTTATTCGTGGTAGAAACCCATCTACTATGGCCTGTTTCTTTTTTCATCCTTACTATTAGTGCATCTATTCCTCCGCTGATTAATCCCGTTTTCAAAAGAACCGTCTTGGGCTTTTTATTGCCAAAACTTTCTGCTTTAATCTTAACTCTCTCAACAGTAATGCTATTTTTATATGTTTTCTTTGATATTAAGCTCAGACAAAAGGTTAAACAAAATACCAGTTTTTTTTCACTACCAATACTTATCATCCAATGGTATTTTTTACCATTGGTTTCCTTTCTTTTATCGTCACTGCCCGCTCTTGAAGCTCATACTCGAATTTTGCTGGGAAAAAAACTAAAATATAAAGTGACTGAAAAAGTTTAAAATTAATCTAATTGATCTAATTATTCTAATTTCTAATCAAGCACTAAATTTCAAATTCCAAATAAATTCTAATGTCAAAACTCTAAATTCTAAACAGTATTTGTTTAGGATTTTAAACATTCGAATTTTGATATTATTTGGAACTTGGAATTTAGAGTTTAGAAATTAGGATTTTATTAGGTTAATTAGAAATTATGTTATTATTCCTTTTTACCAAAACACCCCTTCTTTACTTCGTCCAGTCACTTTGGCGGGATGAGGCTTTTTCTTATCTTCTGTCTAAGAAAAATCTTCTTTCGATAGTTGTCTTAACCGCCAAAGATTTTAATCCACCTTTTTACTACCTGATTCTTCATTTTTGGATTAGACTGTTCGGCGGTTCAGAAATTGCTCTTAGAAGTTTGTCGTTAATTTTTTATTGGGCGACTATATACGTAATCTTCCTTTTTTTTCAAAATATTTGTAAGTTTAGTTTCAAGAAAAGCTTAACATATCTTCCCCTGGTGATTATTAACCCTATCCTCGTCTATTACGCTTTCGAGACCCGAATGTACACGGCTTTAACCTTTTTTGCCAGTCTTTCTTTCTACGCTTTCTATAAAAAAAAATCTCGCCTTTATCTTTATTCTTCTATCCTTGGACTTTATACCCATTATTTCATGATCTTTGTCTTAATGGTGCAACTGATTTTTATTTTGCTAGCTGAGAAAAGAAAGAAACTTAGTCATCTCAAAAATATCTTTATTAGTTTTGCCGTCTTTCTACCTTGGTTAATATATTTTTTACAACAAAAGTTTCTTTCTTCATTAAATTTCTGGGTTGAAAAACCTAAACTGTTTACCATCGCCAATCTTCTTGGTCTAATCTACCTTGGACATGAAGCACCCGGATACACTACCAACATTAATTTACTTGAAAAAATTGTTTTTTGGACCAATCTTGTTTTGATTAGTATTTTTATCCTGGGTTTCCTATCCATCAAAAAAAAAGTTAACAAAAACAACAAACGACTTTTCCCTTACTTGCTACTTTGGTCAATTTTTATTCCCGTCTCTATACTGTTGCTTTCTTTCATAAAACCTCTTTTCCTTCCCCGTTATCTAATTTTTGTCACCGTCGGCTTCTTGATCCTTATTATTTACAATCTCGACAAGATAAATCTAATACTACGCATTCCCCTTATAGTGGTTCTTCTTATTCTAACCCTTGTTTACCAAAAACAGCAAATATCCTATCGGCAAAAAACCGATACCAGAAAAATAGTGATGGAGATTAGATCGTTGGCTAAGAAAAATGATCGACTGTATGTCACGAACGAACTCGACTTCTTAAAAGTTCAATATTATTTTCCCGAGAATCAAGTCTATATTTTTGGTAAGAGTTATCAAGAAATCCCCGACTTCGTCGGTAAGATTTTGATTCCCTCTGAAAGGATAATTAATAATTTACCTATTTATCCCAATAAAGCTTTTATCTTAAATTCTGACGGTTCCTATGAAATAAAAGCAGTATATTAATATACTAATTATATAATCATGAAGAAATTATTAATCAGCTCCGATTTATTAATGTTGGCTGTCTTCTTAATTCGCATTAGTTCTTTGCCACCACAGATTCCTCTTTTTTACTCAAAATCCTGGGGAGAAGATCAATTGGTCGATAGCTGGATGATTTTTATTCTACTTATTATCATGAACGGCTCCATTTTTGTAAACAAAATCGTTTACCAAAAGTATTTTGGCGGAAATCATTTTGCCAAAAAAATTATTGACAAGCTTAATCTTTTTCTTATTATTTCTACTACCTTAATTTTTTTAAAAATTATTTTTTTAGTCAGTTAAATATGTTATCAATCATTGTTTTGCTGACTTCTTTTATAATCGCCTATTGTTTAACTATTCCAACAATTTCTCTCGCTAAAAAATTACGCTTAGTCACCGACAAAAAGATTCGTTTTCATCCGGCACACACCCATGAAGGCATCATTCCTCGCGGTGGCGGTTTGCCAATTTACTTTTCCATTTTGATTACCTCGTTTATTTTTCTACCAATTAATAAAATTATTTTCGGTATTCTGCTCTCAAGCGGCCTTTTGATCATCGTTGGTCTATTAGACGATTATTATGATTTATCTCCTTACTTAAGATTTATTACTAATCTATTAATCTCAGCCTTAGTAATTGGCTTTGGTTTAGGTATTCCTTACCTATCTAATCCCTTTGGCGGAATAATTAAACTCGACCAGTGGCAAATTGTCATTAACTTTTTCGGAAAGCATTCGATTCTTGTCGTAGCTGATATTTTGGCAATCGTTTGGCTTAGTTGGATTATGAATATGGTTAACTGGAGTAAGGGTGTCGATGGCCAGTTACCCGGTTTTGTTGCTATAACTGCTTTCTTCTTAGGTATCTTGGCTCAACGATTTACGGCTCATGATATTAGTGTCCAATCGGTGGCCCTTCTTAGTTTTATTGTCAGTGGTGCTTTTTTAGGCTTCCTTCCTTTTAACTTTTATCCACAAAAAATTATGCCTGGTTATGGTGGCGGTGCTCTGGCTGGTTTTTTACTCGGTATTTTGTCAATCCTCTCTTTTGGCAAACTTGGTACTGCCGTCTTGATCCTTTCAATACCGATGATCGATGCTTTTTATACTATCCTCCGTCGTTTAAAAAACAAAAAGTCGCCTTTTCGGGCTGACTGGGGTCATTTTCACCATCGCCTTCTGGAAATTGGTTGGGGAAGGAGACGGATCGCTGTCTTCTATTGGTTAGTGGCTTTAATTTTGGGCATTTCTAGTTTGTTTTTAAAAGGAAATGAAAAATTAATCGCGTTCATCACCGTTGCCGTATTGCTTTTAGTCTTCATTATTATTATTGAAAAGATGAAAAAGCAAAAGTTAAATACGACAATAGAAAGTAGAATATAGAAGGTAGGAGTTGATGATAGAAGATTGAAGATGGATTTTATTGTTATGAAGTATTTTATTAAAACCTTTGGTTGCCAACAAAATGTCGCCGACTCAGAAAGGATTGAGATGGCCCTGCTGGCTCGAGGCATGAGTAAAGCTCGATCTTACAAATCAGCTGATTATATTGTTGTCAACACCTGTATGGTTCGTCAATCAGCAGAAAATAGAATTTACGGTCTGGTGAATAATCTGTCTAAATTAAAAGTTAAAAATTTAAAATTAAAAATTATCTTGACGGGTTGCCTGGTCGGCCTAACTATCAGAGATAGAACTGGTAAATATTTAAAACGATTAAGGAAAATTATGCCGGGCGTCGATGAGTTTATGTCGATCGAAAAGATAGGTTTTGATTACCCACCATTACGACAAGATAGAATTTCCGCCTGGGTACCTATCTCCAACGGCTGTAATAATTTTTGTACCTTTTGTGTCGTTCCCTTTACCCGGGGACGGGAAATCAGCCGACCGTTTGATGAGATTATTAATGAATGTAAAAAATTGAAATCAAACGGGTATCGAACGGTAACTCTCCTCGGGCAAAACGTGAACTCATATGGAGCCAATCTAATTAAAAAACAAAAATCATTAATAAATCAAAAAGAAAGTGAAGACACCCATTTTGAACGACTTGGGAGGTGCACAGAAACGAGCACGCCCACGGAGATGAAAAATGGGACGTCGAACTTTCTTAATAAACCCATTTATGTTAAACATCTCGGCCGTTACCGCATCCCTACTCTATTCCCCTATCTTCTTGAACAAGTCGCTCATATGGGCTTTAAAAGAGTTGATTTCATTTCCTCAAATCCCTGGGACTTTTCTGATGAATTAATCAATGTCATTGCCAGAAACAAAAAAATAACTCGAACAATTCACTTACCAGTACAATCAGGAGACGATAACGTTTTAAAACGGATGAACCGATGGTACTCCCGCAACGAGTACCTTAAACTCGTCGCGAATTTAAAATTAAAAATTAGAAATTTAAAATTAACTACGGATATCATTGTGGGCTTTCCTGGAGAAACCGAGGAAGAATTTCAAAATACCGTTAAGCTTTGTAAAAAAGTCGGTTTTGAAAAAGCTTATATATCAGAGTATTCCTCTCGACCCTTCACCGCCGCTACTAAGCTAATGAAAGACGATGTTCCTCACAGCGTCAAAAAGAAACGCTGGCGAATATTGGAAAATCTCATTAATCAACCGCGTTTAAAAAGAAGTTTTAATAAAATTAATTAGTTTGTCAATAAATGTTTTTGGCCTCATGGCGATGTTTCTTAATTCCAGCCGGCCTTCTGTTTTAATTTCTTCACCGTGGTAGATGTTTGGGTATTTATTGGTCCTAAAATTCTTATCAATAACATGGGTTGCACTTGTTACCGTAAGCCTATAAATGCCATTTGGCACCAAAAAAGCAAATTGACCATCATCCTTAGTTTGTTGAGGGTTAACCACTCCTCCAATAACATCGGATTCAGTTACTGGAATAAATAATCCACGAGAGTCTTTTTTGAAGATCTCCACTAAAACATCTCTAAGTGGTTTAAGATCTTTGCTGTCAAAAACTACACCATGAGGATCCCACTGGATTTTAACACAGGTGGTTTCAGCCGTAAGAGAAACCATCTCGAAAGTCCCTTGTTTTAAACCGCTACCTCCACCACTAGCTTGGTCGATTGAACTTAAAGGCGTCATCGCATAAAAAACGTGTTTCATTTGTCCTTTAGTACGACTCTCCCACTCAAAAGGACCCAGATTACCATAGTCGTCGCTAAATCTTACTTGATTCGGATCACGTTGATCAATCGGTTGATTCTGCGAATCGACCAATGTCAGAAACTGATAATCTGCTCCAGCCAAATCATTGGTAAGATACTCAATCCCAAGAAGACTTTTATCAAGATTGGCATAACCGGTAGTACAGCGATAGTCAGAGGCAAATTCAAGACAATCAAAAATATAAGTTTTTTTTCTTAGTTTAAGTAAAGGGTGTTCTGTCGCTGAAATTCTCACCCGATGACCGCTTTGTTCTAAGCATTGGGCATTGTTTAAACAGGGCGTCGATTTGAGACAAACCCACTGTTGACCCGTTACTCCGGTTAAGAAAGGAGCCGTGGTAGGTGTTACCATCGGAGTAATAATCATGGCTGGTTGTTGCACTGGTGTTGGGGTAGCGGTTGGGATAGCGGTTGGTATTGGTGTACCATTAGGAGGTGGAGGTGGGGGCGGTGACACGGGACAACATGTAGTGCTAGTTACATTACCACAACTACATTGTAGCTTAACGCAGCCCGCTCCCCATGGCTTGGCTTCGTATCCAGAACCACAGCTAGGTTCACAAGACGCGGGAGGCCCAACAACTTCTTCACACGTACCTACGCTACAACCTGATGTGCAGCTACAAGAAGCTTGAACATTTTTGTTTTTAATTCCAAAAATGGTCAAAAGAAGAAAGAAAACTACTAATAGTCTTTTCATTTTTGGTCAATCAAACATTTCATTAGTAAAGCATTATTTCTTGTTTCATAAGAATAACTATTAAGATTAAAGCTGTGAAAAGCTCCTTTGTTATCATCAAAACCTTTATTGATAATTCTTGAAAGACTATCGTTTTTAATAACAAAATACTTTCGGTTTTTTGAAATATTGTCATAATAGATCTGACTGGTAAGACAAAGTTCTGTTAGTTGATTAATATCAAGGGCGTTGCGATCAGTATCGGTAAACCGATTATATAGATCATTGGCAAAACCAAGATATGTCTTGTCCTTTGTCGCCAAATAAAGATCAAGTGAGGCTGTTGTTAGATAAGCAGAGTCAGAAGGTAAAAGATTGTTTCTTAAATAATATTCTTTTGCATTAATAAAATACGTCTCGGCGATTTTTAGGAATTCATTATTGTCAAACCAATGGTACATACTGACAAAGTCAGAAATCATTGTATTATAAATAGCAAATCGTCTCGGATCTTTGGGGAAAATTTTATCTAGACTGTTGCTGTTAAGGATGTTTAGAAGATCAATCCGAGCCAGAAAATAATTATTGTTTTGACAGATGTTTTTTAAATGATTTTTATATTCATCATTAAAAACGCTGTCTTTTGCCATCTCATAAAGGAATCGACAGTGCCAAAAATCTGGTTGGTAGACCCTGAGCCAATCGTCCTCTATCTCTGACCTTTTAGAATATTTAACAATATCTTGCTTTATCTGGTTAAGTTCTGTTTCGTCTCCCGATTCTTTATAGTGTTCGTATTGACTCCATAAAACTGCAATGCTTACTTGCTTGTCGGTAGGCGCTAGCTGACAATTTTTTTTATTACTACAAAGTAAGGCGTAGTAATATTGATCATCGGCGGAATTCTTCATGCTTTTTAACCAATTGTTTACCTTGTCAACTATTTCTTTTTTTGCCGGTTGAGTCTTGTCGTTTGGTAAAATTGACTCATTAAAGTAAGTCGTTGGCTGTATTGTGGAATTTATAAGTTTGTCTTTTCGCTGCTTCTCTTTTTTTTGAATCAACACGATTAAAACTATAATAAACAAAAGAATTAAAAACGCAATAATTATCAAAAGTTTTCTACTATTTGTCATTAATATAGTTAACTCTAAAAATTATTAATCATACATTAATAAATATATATTATATTATTTAGACTATCCAGTCATCTGAATTTCCTTACATAAAAAGTAATTTTATCTTTAGCTTATTATTAAAGCTTCGAGGGTTGATAACTTATTGGGTTATCGCGAAGGCGGGTTAAAAAAATGATAAAATATTAGGTATGAAAGTTTTAGTGACAGGCGGGGCGGGTTTCATCGGCTCGAATTTTATTCTTTACTGGTTAAAAAACCACCCTAAAGATAAAATCATCAATCTAGATAAACTAACCTATGCAGGCAATCTTGATAATCTCAAATCTGTAGAAAATAACCCTAACTATAAATTTATTAAAGGAGATATTTGTGATCCAAAATTTGTTAACTTTTTAATCTATAATGAGCAGATTGAAATAATTGTTCACTTCGCTGCTGAATCACACGTTGACCGATCCATCTTAAATCCGGCCCCATTTATTAAAACCAATATTGAAGGCACCTATATTCTTCTTGAAGCCGCTTTAAAAAATAAAATTAAAAGGTTCCATCATATCTCTACTGATGAGGTTTTTGGCGCTTTGAAACTTGGTAGTAAGACAAAATTTAATCTCAATACTCCATATAATCCAAGGAGTCCGTATTCCGCCTCAAAAGCCGCCGCCGACCATTTAGTACACGCCTATTACATTACTTATAATTTACCAATAACTATTTCTAACTGTTCTAACAACTTCGGCCCTTATCAATTTCCTGAAAAGCTTATTCCTTTGATTATCACCAATATTTTGGAAGGAAAAAAAGTACCGGTCTACGGTGACGGTCTTTATGTCCGTGACTGGCTTTATGTCGAGGATCACTGCCGGGCGATTGACTTGATACTGCAAAAAGGAAAGCTCGGAGAAACCTATCTTGTCGGCGGCTTGACTGATGACATTTCTAATCTTGAGGTGGTGAAAAAAATTATCAAAATTATGGGTAGGTCCGAGAAGATTGTCGAATTTGTTAAAGACCGTCCCGGCCATGACCGCCGCTATGCCATCGACTGGACTAAAATTAAAGCCGAACTTGGTTGGCAACCAGAATTTGACTTTGATACCTATTTAAAATACACCGTTGATTGGTATACTAGAAATTTAGATTGGTGGAAAAGGGTGAAAACGGGAGAGTACCAAGAATATTACAAAAAGCAATACTGTAAATAATTTAAAGTTCAAAAATCAAAATGCAAAATTATCTATTCGACAAGCTCAAGATCCTGAGGTTATCGAAGGACAATTCAAAATTAAAAATTTTAAACTGCAATTTTTAACTTTGCACTTTAAACTTTTAACTTATGACTATAACATTCATCGGTCACGGTTATGTAGGACTGGTTACTGCCTGTATTTTTGCTGACTTTGGCAATGAGGTTTTCGTCGTTGGCCATACTAAAGAGAAGGTTGCCCGGCTTAGAAAAGGCGATCCAATTATATATGAGCCAACCCTGAAAGAACTTCTTAAAAAAAATCTCCAAGCCAAAAGACTTCATTTTACCCTTGATTTCCAAGAGGCTATTCCTCGATCGGAAATCGTCTTTATCGCTGTCGGCACGCCCCCAAAAGATAATGGCGAAGCTGATCTTTCGGCCATTTTTGATGTCTCGCGAAAACTAGCCAAATACTTAAAGAGGGGTTTGACCGTGGTAGCCTGTAAAAGCACCGTTCCTGTTGGTACCAACAAAAAGATTGAGGCTATCCTTCTCAAGCATAAACCAAAAGGAGCCGAGATCGCCGTTGCCTCCTGTCCAGAATTTCTACGTGAAGGAACGGCAATCTATGACACGCTCAATCCCGACAGAGTGGTCATCGGTACATCCTCAAAAAAAGCAGCGGAAAAACTGATTGAGCTTCATAAATCTTTGAATGGTAAACGAGTCATGACTGATCTGGCTTCCGCGGAACTGATCAAATACACCGCCAACAGTATGCTGGCAACAAAAATATCTTTTGCTAACTTAATTTCTTTCTACTGCGAGAAAACCGGAGCTGATGTTGAAACTGTCTTAGATGCGGTTGGTCTAGACGAGCGTATTGGTCGGGTATTTATGAACCCAGGAGTCGGCTATGGTGGATCTTGCTTGCCAAAAGATGTCAAAGCCATCACTCAAACCGGAAGCAACTTGAACATTAATGTCGATTTTTTAAAGGCGATAGAAAATATTAATCAAACCGCCCAAAAAAACCTAATTCAAAAAATTAAAAGATACTCCCCTGGTAAGAAAATAGCTATTTGGGGACTAAGTTTCAAACCTGACACCGACGACATCAGAGAAGCACCATCCATTAACATCATAAATCAGCTGCTTGAATTGGGTTTTAAAATCTTCGCCTATGATCCGGTGGCCAACACTAACATCAAAAAAATATTTGTTAATAAAATTAATTTACTAACCGATCAGAATAAACCGCTAGAAAATGCCGATGCTCTAGTCATTCTTACCGAATGGAATGAGTTTAAACAGACAGATCTTAAGAATATTAAAAAATTATTAAAGTATCCGGTAATCTTTGATGGCCGTAACCTTTATAACCCTCAACTGATGAAAAAGTTGGGTTTTAAATATTTTTCTGTGGGAAGAAAATCTGTTTTGTAAAAGTTATTTTATGAAAATTCTTATTGCTGGTGGAGCCGGTTTTATTGGTTCACATCTTTGTGAAAAATTACTAAAAGATGATCATCAAATTGTTTGCGTTGATAATCTATTAACCGGATCAGAAAAAAACATCGCTGATTTGAAAACAAATAGTAACTTTTCTTTTATTAGTCATAATATTATAAAACCATTAAACTTTGATCAAAAAATTGATGCGGTTTTTCATTTAGCTTCTCCTGCTTCTCCAAATCATCATAGTAAGTTAAGTTACCATGCCTTGCCTATAGAAACAATGCTCGCCAATACCAGCGGAACCTTAGAGCTCTTAAAATTCGCCAAAAAAAATCAGGCCAAGTTTTTATTTGCTTCAACTTCGGAAGTTTATGGTGACCCGGAAAAACATCCTCAAAGCGAAGACTACCGAGGTAATACCTCAACCACCGGTCCCCGCTCAGTTTATGATGAGTCAAAAAGATTCGGCGAAACTCTGACTGCCTACTTTTGGAGAAAAGAAGGGGTTGACGGCCGGGTTGCTCGTATTTTCAACACTTATGGACCACGAATGCTTAAAGACGATATGAGAATGTTGGTTAATTTTATTCACCAAGCGGTGACCGGGAAGCCGATCACTATCTATGGAAATGGTAAACAAACACGTTCGCTTTGTTATATTGACGATATGGTCAAAGGACTAACAAGGTTAATGTTCTATCCCAAAACAAAAGCAAAAATAGTTAATCTTGGTTCAACACAAGAACATACTGTCTTAGAATATGCCCAGTTGGTAAAAAAAATTACAAGCTCAACCAGCAAAATTGTTTTTACTGAAGGACTTCCTCCAGATGATCCAAAACGAAGACAACCGGATATTTCTAAAGCAAAAAAAATTTTGAACTGGCGACCAAAAATATCGCTCGAAGAGGGAATAAAAAAAATGGTTATTTATTTTAAAAATAATTTTTAGTGAAAAAAGCAGTTATAGTTCTACCAACATATAATGAGGCGAAAAATGTTGAGGAACTAATTCCTAAAATATTTCAGATAGCGGCCACCGTCGCCAACTGGGAAATTCACGTCATTATCGTCGACAGTTACTCACCTGATCGAACAGAAGATGCAGTAATTAAGCTAATCAAGCGCTATCCTCGCCTTCACTTGTTACGACTGAAAGAAAGAGGTCTTGGTCTTGCTTACCTATCAGGCTTTAAAACGGCTATTGAAAAGTTACAACCATATTTATTGTTTGAAATGGATGCCGACCTTTCCCACGATCCAAAAAATATTCCCGAATTTTTAAAAGCAATCGAGGCCGGATCGGATTTTGTCATCGGATCGCGTTATATGAAGGGTGGATCAATCCCTAATGATTGGGGGGTTCATCGCAAAATATTCTCTTTTTTTGGAAATTTGATTATTCGATTAGGCTTTATGAAACCGAAAATTACGGAATGGACGAATGGTTACCGGGCGATTAAGGTCTGGGTAATTAAGTCGACAAGCGACCAACTAAAGAATTATTCCGGCTACGTTTTCCAAATCGCTGCGATCGACAGAGCATTAAAACAGGGAGCGAGAATATCTGAAATCCCCATCAAGTTTGTAGATAGAAAGCATGGCCAATCAAAAATTAGCTTTCCCCAATATATATTTGATATTTTCCTTTATATTTTCACTAACTCCTCGTTCGTTAAATATGTCATCGTCGGCATGACCGGTTTTGTGATTGACTTTGGCCTTTCCTTTATTTTTATTGAAAAACTAAAAGCTTTAGTTTGGTTCTCAACAATTATCAGTGCTGAAACAGCTATTATCTCCAACTTCCTCCTCAATAACTCTTGGAGTTTTTCCCATAAAAAACTTGAGGGTGGTTTATTAACCTATATTCCTCAGTTTTTAAAATTTAATCTTGTTTCGGCTGGATCTTTAATTATTCAAGCTGGCGGTATTCAACTATTCGTTAATATTTTTGGCCGGGAGCTTTGGTATCTCTATAAAACAATTATCATTATCTTCATCATCATCCCTTATTCATATATCCTTTATAATAAAGTGATTTGGAAAGAAAGATAAGTTTTTTATTCTTTGGAGGCGTATTCTGCTGATATCCAACCGGTCTTTCCCTTTTCATATTCAATTTTATACCAGTTATTTTGTTCATCGAGTAAGTTATATTTTTCACCTGGATTGACCTTAGCCGATTCCGAAGCATCAATCGACGGTTCTTCTCGTACCCGCAACCAACCCGTCGGTGTATCTTTAATAGTTACCGTGTTTTTTTCTGTTGTGGTCGCACTTGCAGTAGCTTGTTTTACCTCCTTGTTTTGTTGTGGCGATGACTGTGTTTGGTCAATAGCAAGTTTAAAACTGGCATTAATCTGATAACCGCCGTCGACGTTGATTTTTTGTGTCCGTCTAAAAAATCCGGGTATAAATACTGACAATTCGTGTTCTCCCTGAGTAACATCTTCAAGAAGTAAAGGAGCGATTCCTTTTTCATCGTTGTCTAAATCAATGATTGCTCCCTGCGGTTCTGTATCAGCATAAATGGCTCCATAATTTGAGTTTTTTGGTGGTTTACTCATTTTGGTAACCGTCAGAATTTCGCCGGCCGAGCTGATATCAGAGGATCCTAGTTCACGATTAACATAGGTAAGAGAGTTTTTGTAGATATTGATTTTGCCTTGCCAAGAAGCTGACTCGGTTGCTGTCCCTTCGGGGATTAGTTTAAAAAGATACTCGCCCGTTTTATGTTTATCGTAAAAAGGTGTTTTACCCACGGCGACGTTATTAACAAAAATACTGGTGACCGGAGAAGAAATAATTTTTAGCTGGCCAGTTTCATTAGTTTTATCAAGCAAAAAAAATTTTACGGCCACAAAACCGATAAATAAAACTATAAAAATAAACAATAGTGTCAGTTTTGCTTTCATAAGAGGAATATTTTTATTGTATTAAACTCCGTCCAAATTTACAAGATCAAGCGCGCAATTTAAAATTAAAGCTATCTGCTCTATTAAACGGAGGCGTCATCACAACTTTCGTTTTAATAAACGATGTTAGAAGCTCTATACTTTGTGGAGTTTCTGGTGGAATTATTACCAGAGTTCTTGGCTCCATTATAACCGTTTGCTCAAAATCACCATCCAAAATTAAACCCGCTTCTGTTTCAATAATTTTTCCTCCTAGTCTCAATTTTGCCTTACCTTCGTCTAATAGAATAACCTCCCATGTTTTTTTCCATGTAGATGATTCGAAAAGGGCGTTAAGTGTTCAATATCATGGCGGCTATATTGTGGTTCATCTTTTTCCCCAAATATTTTTTCTTGTATCCAACCCCTACCACCCATATCTTTTTTTTGTTCATCGCTTACATCTTGATTTAAAAATTCCATTAAACCACCATAAGTGGGATCTTTTTGCAACTGATCTAAGGTTAGAACGGCAATTTTTTTAGGAAGTATCAAATAAAGGTAAGCCATGAATTGTTTCTTGTGCTGCCATTGCTTTGCATTTTAAAATACCTTAAACAATAAGTCAAGAACAGGTTAACTCGCATGCTATTTGATTAACGCATACCAAAACTACATATAGCTTTTTATTTTACTACTTTACTTTTGAAAAAATATGTTATAATAGAAAGATATGAAAATACTGCTTTCAGCCAATTTGGTCTCAAGGAGAACCTTTGGGGAAGGTAGTATTTTCTTGGCCTAAACTAAAGAGTTTATAATACCCAACCCCGGACAAAGAATTCCGGGGATTTTTTTTGGCCAAAATTATTATTGCCAGCCCCGCCAAATTTGAGGCGGGTTTTTTTATGGTTATAAATTTTATTGAAAATATGGAAGAAAAATTTGAGCTTGCACAGAATCTTGAACAACTAAAGTGGGGTTTTCCCAAGCCTACTATTGTGGTCGAATCGGCTTCTGCAGCGGCATTTAAAGGAATTGAGGAAGAGCAATATTACCGAAGAATGTATCTTATGTGCGGAAAAGATGATATATATGTGGTTAATAAAAAGTACCCTATTGATTCAGATTATTCAGCTTATCTCAAAAACGTTCTCGGTGTAGAACTACCAACATTTCTTGAGTTAGAATTCCCAAGTCCGCAGTCTAGCCTGACAACTTCAATGATAGCAGACCATTATCATAATGGTAATGGTAAGGAGAACACCTATGATTTAATTGATTTATTTATAGCTTCTGGATGCAAACTTCAATTTTTCGAAGTGACGCAGGATGAGGTTGAGTTCGCTAATCATTTTGGCAATCCAACTTACAGTAAAAATTTATCTAATTATTTTAATATAGGAACAAAGCCGGGATTTAAGTCTTTCTGTTTTGAAAATAATATTCCTACTCCTTCTGGTAGTGTATGTCATGATATTGACGAATTATTGACAGTTGCATCTGAAATCGGTCCGGAACTAATCATAAAGGCCTCCGAAGGAACAGGTGGTGAAGATTTTGGTAGTAATGTTTCCATACATGTTCCTGAAGATTTAAATGGAAAAAACCTTAAAACTATAATCGAAAAAAAACTTCTTTTACTTAAACCAAATACTTTTCCTATAATCGTTGAAAAAAAATTACAGCTTCCAGAAGGTTCATTACACTTTTTTATTAATGAAAGCGGCCAAATTATCTTTGAACCAACCGTTTTTAACCAGATAGCAAAAAATTATTCTTATGTTGGTGGTTTTTATCCAAATCACCTACCTCAAGAAGTAGTTACTCTAGCAAATATTATTGCTCAAGAAAATATTATCCCAGCCCTTATAGAAATAGGGGCTACAGGATTTCACTGTCTTGATTTTCTTTATGATGAGAAAACGAATTTGATTTTTTTTATCGAAGATAATACTCGACCAGGAGCTTTAGATATAGTTGATCACTTTGTGAAAAACGTTATTAGCGCCAATAACCTTGGTTATCAATATTCCTGGTTTCATCTGTTAGTTCCTCTTTCAGAGCTAGGAATAACCGGTGGCGTAAGTTTCGGTGAGTTAGAAAAAATTATTAAAGACCCAATGATACCAGGACAAAATTTTGTCTTAATTAGTTCTCCCGATATTTTACCGTTTGGTTTTTCTCTTCTTTTAACCGGAATTAGTTGCGGAAAGGATGCTTCAATACAGCAAGCTAAAACAATTCATCAATTAGCTGTTAATAAATTAAAAAACTACTATGGAAAAAAGTTGGAAGGAGGTGATAGTTATGATTATTGAGAGTCATACACAATCAATTACAACACGCATTGGTTCTGTTGATGCTCCAATACCATTAATTGGTATTCAACAAGACATTTGGAAACCAGAGGACGCTCATCCGATATTTGAAATTTTAGAAAAACCTAATTGGGCTCCTTGGTTGGCTGCTTCAGAAGATTCTATAAAAGGAAGATCAATAATATTTCCACAAGGGCAATTAATGTTGAAATCTAAAGAAGGGTTACCGATAGCTAGTCTATCAACAAATCGAGTGGAGTGGAATGGGGACATGGTAACGCTACAATCTTGGGATGATTATGCTGGTGATCCAACAACTTTTGAAAATACTTTTTGTACGAAAGGAAATACCCAAATATTAATGTCAATGAACGTTCATCCAGAATATCAAGGTCTAGGTCTGGCAAGAATCTTAATGGATGCGGTTAAAACAAGAGCCAAAGAGCTGGGTATATTATTTTTAATAGGATCCTTCCGGCCAAACCAATTCGGTGAATTTAAATCAATAAACGATAATTGGAAAGTTGATTTTGAGACTTACAGCAAAATGTTACGACCTGATGGATTGCCCATTGATAGCTGGTTACGAAACCTTATTAGAAATGGGATGAAAGCATTGATTGTTGATAAAAAAGCGATGACGGTAGAAACATCCATTGAAGAATTTACCAAATATCAATCAGTTTATAACATAGGTAAGTGGAAGGAAGTGACACCTAATACTTGGGAGTGTAGAGAAGTTGGGCAATGGACGATAAAAGGCAATACAGCTATTTACCAAGAATGTAATTTGTGGGGAGAAATTCCCTTTTAATAATTATTTAGTTACAAATTAAATTAAAAATTTATGAATGGAGGTGATAATTATGTTTTATGAAGTAAATCCACAATTTGAAGGTAGATCATTAATGAGAGATCCTCATGTAGTAGAAAATGAAATGTTCGCCTTTAGAGAAATTGTAATGGCAAAAGAAAAAGATGCTGAGGGAATGCAGGAGATAGCACTTTCTACTGCACCAGCTTGGCTAGCTATCCCTAAAAAAACAATTATTAAACGGATAAAAACATTTCCCCAAGGCCAGGTGGTTTTTAAAGCACATGACCCTTGGTTAAAACATAAAGACAATTATTATTGTTACTATTCTTTAAATAGAATTAATTGGGATGGGGATTTAGAAAGTTTACCAACCAGAGATAACACGTCCAAATTAGAAAGTTATGTTGAAACAGGAAATACTTTAGTTTTAATAGATGCAACGTCCCAATATTATTATGAAAAGTATGGAAGTGGGTCCCAAACAAATATACAATTGAATAAACAGATGTTTGATTACGTGAAGCTTTTAGCGTGTAATTTAGGAGTGAAGTATTTTATTGGCTCTTTTAGACCTAATTTATTTGGAGCCTTTAGAGCTCTTAAAAAAAATCGTCACGCAGATTTTGATTCTTATTGTCGAATGTTAAAAGCTGATGGAAGCTTATTTGATCATCGGCTTCAATTTTTCACACAACAGGGAGTGAAATTTTTAAAAGCTGATCAGCGTGCAAGAACTGTAGTTATGTCTCTTGTCGACTTCTTACAAAAGTATCTTAATGGCCGGGTCCCTCTTTATAAACCTGGAGACCTTGATGATGTTGTAGAACAAATATTAGAGATAGGAGAATCCTCACCTTACTACCGAAATGCAATGCTGTTAAAATATACAAACGGAGACTTAGCTCAAGGTTTCAATCCATATAGCTGGGCTTATGATAATCCTTGGAGTCAAATTAACCCAATAGTGTTTGATTGTTTAGAAGTTGGACAATGGACGGTTAACCAGGCAAAGCTATTAGCTATATATCAAGAAAGCGCTCTTTGGGGAATGATTTCATTTAAATAAATTAATATTTTATCTAAAAAAATGAAAAGTCAATGGTTTACAAAAAAACAAATTAAGCCCAATATTTGGGCAATTGCTGAATTTGAGCATTCTGAAGAAGTTATTTCCTATTTAATTTTAGGAAATAACAAAGCTTTACTATTTGATACTGGATTGGGTATAAAGAATATTAAAGAAGTAATTTTAAACATCACTAGTCTACCAATAGTTGTTTTAAATTCACACAGCCACTTTGATCATGTTGGTGGAAATAAACTTTTTGAAAAAATACTAAATCATAAAATAATAAAAACATTAATTATTAAGCCTTTTAGTTTTCAAATAATTAAAACACCAGGGCACACGCCGGATTCTATATGTTTATATGAAAAAAACAAACATTGGCTTTTTTCTGGAGATACTCTCTATCCTGGCCCGATTTATTTACATCTTAAAGAATCAAATTTAAATGATTATAAAAAAAGTTTGCTAAAGTTAACTAAGATAAAAATATCGAAAATATTCCCAGCTCATAATAATTTTTTCTTTCCTAAAAATAATGTAAAAAAAATTTATAATATTCTTCTAAAAAAGAAAAAATTAGATAACAAAGAAAGAATAGACAAAGAAACTTCTTTATTAATAAAATCGAGTAGTTAATCTATAATATATATATGATCAAAAATCAAATTTTAATAAATTTAAAACTGGCGTTAGAAAAGATGGGTGTCGACGATGTTGAACCGGAGATAGATTATCCCGCCAACTCCGATTTTGGTGATTACTCTACTTCAATCGCCCTTAAACTATCAAAAGTTCTAAAAAAAAATCCTTTGGCAATAGCTGAAGAAATTAGCAAAAAATTTCCGAGAAACAATTTTATTGAAAAAGTTGAAATCGTTAAACCCGGTTTTATCAATTTTTGGGTCTCAAATGTACGGTTGATTAATCAATTGACGAAAACTACCCAGGATAATTTTACTTTTCCCGAATTCCATTTAGGCAAAAATAAGAAAGTTATGGTTGAGTTTGCCCATCCTAATACTCACAAGCTTTTTCACATCGGACACTTACGAAATATTTCAACTGGTGAATCAATTGTTCGTATTTTAGAAACAGTTGGTAACAAAGTCGTCCGTTCCAACTACCAAGGCGATGTTGGTCTTCATATAGCTAAATGCCTTTATGGTTTAAAAAGTTCAAAGTTCAAAGTTCAAAGTTCAAAGTCATTGAAAGAAAGAATTGAATTAATTGGAAAAGCTTATACCGAAGGAACACGCGCTTATGAGGAAAATCCTAAAGCCAAAGAAAAAATCATAAAAATCAACAAAATGATTTACGATCAAAGCCCTGAAATTAAAGATTTGTGGGAAAAAACAAGACAGTGGAGTTTAGATTATTTTAATCAAATGTATAAACGAGTTGACAGCCGTTTTGATCGATTATATTTCGAAAGCGAACTACCAAGAAGAGGTATAGAAATCTGTCAAAATCTTTTAAAAAAAGGTGTCCTAGAAAAAAGTCAGGGAGCCATCGTTTTTAACGGAAAAAAATATGGCCTCGACACCAGAGTTTTTATTAACTCTTTGGGCCTTCCTACCTATGAAGGAAAAGAAATGGCCCTGGCGGAAAAAGAGTTTTCTGAATTTGGCGAAATCGATAAAAATATCCATTGTGTTACTCCAGAACAAAGCAGCTTTTTTAAAGTTACTTTTAAGGTTGAAGAACTCATCAATGAAAAAAAATACAAAAATAGACAGTATCATCTTGTTTACGAATGGGTAAAACTAAAGGAAGGAAAAATGTCCTCCCGAGAAGGCAATGTTATTGAAGCTAATTGGTTGATTGATCATATCAAAGATAAAATTTTGAAGCAGTTTAAATGTAATAAAGAAACGGCGGAAATTTTAGCAGTCGCCTCAGTTAAATACTCCTTTCTTAAAAACAGTACTCAGACAATGATTGCTTTTGACATTGATGAATCGATCGCGGTTGATGGCAACTCCGCTCCTTATTTAATCTATACCTATGTTCGTACTCAAAGTTTGTTAAAAAAATTAAAAAATGACAATCTTAAAGACGATCGTCTCAAAGATTGTCAAGCTAAGTTTGAAAAAGAGGAAAGTGACCTACTGCGAGCGATTGCCCTTTTCCCAGAAATAGTTGAAAAAAGTGCCAAAGATTTAGCACCTAATCACATTGCTAATTATCTTTACGATTTAGCATCAAAATATAACCTTTTCTATCAAAAATATCCGATATTGAAAGCGGAAAAAGAAAAACGAGAATTAAGGTTATTAATCACTCAGGCGACGGCAAAGATTATAAAGAAAGGACTGTATTTATTGGGAATTAAGACGGTGGTAAGGATGTAATAAAAAATTCAAAATTCAAAGTGCAAAGTTCAAAATTACAATTCAAAATTAAAAATTTTAAATTTTAAACTGTAACTTTTAATTTTTAACTTTAAACTTTTAATTAATGTCTTTTTATATCTGTAGTAATTGTGGTTACGGTTCAGCCTCTTGGATCGGTAAGTGTCCAGACTGTGGTCAGTGGAATAGCTTAAAACAACAACAAGGATTTGATAAGAAGACTAACCAACCAACCCAAGATTTTGAACTAACTCCTCTGTCAAGGATTAAATCTTCAACCGAAAAAAAACTAGCGACAGGCGTCTATGAATTCGATCGAGTAATTGGTGGCGGCTTTTTCCCGAGTAGCGTCACCCTTTTGACCGGCGAACCAGGAATTGGTAAATCAACACTTCTATTGCAAATCTTAAAAAATTTCAAAACTCTTTATGTTTCAGGTGAGGAGGGTGCCGAACAGATTAAGCAAAGACTGAACCGGTTGAAAATTAAAGACGACAACCTTGACTTTTCCAATACTCAACAAATTGAATCTATTATTAAAGGCATTAGTAAAAATCACAAACATTACCAAATCGTTGTTATTGACTCGATCCAAACTATTTACTCAAACAAGATCGAAGGAACGGCCGGCAGTATTAGTCAACTGCGGGAAACAACCAGTCAACTAATTACTTTTGCTAAAAACACTAACACGCCGGTAATTTTAATCGGTCACGTGACCAAAGAAGGAGAAATCGCCGGGCCAAAAACCTTAGAGCACATGGTCGATATTGTTTTATCCTTTGAAGGAGAAAAGGTTTCCCATTTTCGGATTTTACGAACGCCAAAAAATCGTTTTGGTTCAACCGATGAAATCGGGATTTTTGAGATGACTTCCCTTGGTCTTTCTCAGGTAAAAAATCCTTTGGCTTTTATCGATGATGAAAAATCGAGTGCTCCTGGAATGAGCATTGTTGGCGTCACTGAAGGCAAAAGACCGATTTTTTTTGAGATTCAAACTCTACTTTCACCGACGATTTTAGCGATTCCCCGTCGAGTAGCTAAGGGTATAGATTACAACAAAATTCTTTTGCTTCTGGCGGTTCTACGAAAATACTACGGTTTTCCGTTGGATAAATACGATATCTATATTAACGTCGTTGGTGGCGTTTCAATAAAATCAACCGCAGCTGAACTGGGTATCGTCGCTTCATTAATCTCTTCATTTAAAAACAAATCTGTTAAGAATAACACTGTGTTTATTGGCGAGATTGGACTTTTGGGTGAAACAAGAAAAGTAGTTTTTGAAGAAAAAATTATCTCAGAGGCTCGCCGTTTAGGTTTTAAAAACATCTATTCCTCGAAAAATATAAAAAATATCAAAGAATTAAAGAATGTTTTTAGTTCTTGATCTTCTGTCTAACAAACTCTCTGCTAATTACTGTTTTTTTACCATTGGCGCCGACAACATCAATCGTCACAATATTTTTCCCCGGTTTGACCGGGTAATTAAACTCAAAAACTCCGTCCTTATTTTGATATATTCGTTCGCCTAAAACAGTAATCACCGCCTCTTTTTCGGTACGACCGATGATTTTAATTGAGTCATCTTTTTTAACAATATTAGTTTTAGGGGAAATAATAGTAACCTTTGGTGGGCTGAAATATACTTTTAACTGGTAACCAAAATAAATAAAAAAAAGGGTAAAAATTAACCCCAAAACTATAAAAAAAATTTTCTTAGTCTCAGGATTTAAATAGTGGCTGGGAAGTTTTCTTTTAAACTTTATCTCTTCTTTTTTTTCGTAATCACGGTAGAAGTAAACTATCACTTTATCAGAATCTAAGCCTAAAAATCGCGAATAGTTTTTAATGATACCTACGATATAAATTCTAGAAGAAAATTGTCGCCAGTCGTTGTTTTCAACTGCTTGCAAAAATTTTTCTCTCACCTTAATTTCCTTTTCAATCTCGGCAAGAAAATAACCTTTTCTCTCCCGTTCTTTTTTTAAAATTTCACCGACCGTAAGCATAATTAAATTGTTTTATTGTTAAATTGTTACATTGTTATTTCCAACAATGAAGCAACGTAGCCATTCTCTCTTTTTTAAGCTTTGACTCTCTCTCCATACTGCCCTGTCTCAGGATTAACTGTAATCGTATCGCCTGTTTTAATAAACAATGGGACCATCACCATCACGCCTGTTTCTACTTTAGCTTGTTTTTTCGCTCCACTAACCGTATCTCCTTTAACCGCATCCTCTGTTTCTAACACCTTCAACCTAACACTCATTGGCGGACGGATTGTCAAAGGTTTGTCATCATACATATAGACATAATGTTTAGTTCCCTCTTTTAAAAAATTAGCGATATCACCAACAATATTTCTTGCTAATGAATATTGATTATATGTCCGCTCATCCATTAAATAAATAATATCCTTGTCTTTGTAGAGATATTGCATCTCAATAACTTCCACGGGCAAAATATCTACCGATTCGTTTGATTTAAGAGTATAGTCAATATTCTTTCCGGAAATGAGATTTTTAATTTTCGCTTTCATCAGCGCCGACCCTTTTCCCGGAGAATAAAAATCTGCTTTCTGTACCTGCCAAATTGCTCCCTGATACAAAATAAATTCACCCTTTTTTAAATTCCCAGCGTTAGTTTTCATAATCGTTACAACTTAGTAAAACGGGTGGTGCGAGTGGAAGGAATCCTGGCAACGCGCATTTAACAAATATTAATTAATTTTAACTTATTAATTGAATCAACATCAGCAAAAATCATCGCTAGCCGCTCGAGCCCAATTGCGATTCCAGCGGAATCTGGTAAACCATATTTTAATGCTTCAATAAAACCTTTGTCAATTGGATAAGCAATTTTTTCCTCTGTCTTTCTTCTTAAATCTTCAATTTTAAATCTTAAATCTTGTTCTTTCCAATCGGTCAGTTCAGTATAACAATCACCTAGCTCTATTCCATTAATATAGATTTCAAATCTTTGAGTCGTCTTTCCGTCTTTGTTTAATTTGGCTAAAGCGGCAAACTCTTTCGGGTAATCAAAAATTAAAGTTGGATAACCATTTATACCTAGGTTCGTTTCCACCTCTGAGGTGTAAACTTGAGACCAAATATCCTCATAACTAAAACCGTCTGTCCTATACTTTTTTTCCTTAGCCTTCTTAAGAAATAATTCATGATCAAACAATTCCTTTTCTGAAATCTTAGCATACTCTCTAAACGCTTCAGTCACCGATATCTTTTCCCATTTTTCAAATTTTAACTTTTGACTTGTATTTTTGACTTTTGATTTTTGACTTTTGATTTTTTTATTAATGTACCTCAACATTTCCAATACTTCATCGGCCACATCCATATAGTCTACTTCCATCTTATAAAACTCCAGCATGGTGAATTCATAAGAATGAAGGGTTGAGATGGGATCGCTATTTCTAAAAGCTTTTCCTAAATAGTAACAATTACCGATTCCGGCAACCAATAATCTTTTCAAAAACAATTCCGGAGAAGGAGTGAGATAAAGTTTTTCTTTGTTCTTAAAAAACTTAAACTCGGTTTCAAAAACTTCAAGATATGACTCGGGAATAAGTGCCGGCGACATGACAGGGACATCGGCTTTTAAATAACCTTTTTTTTGCATAAATTCATGGACCGCTTGTTCCACTTGAAGATATTTTCTATAGTTTGGAAGGTTTTCTACTCTTGTCGTAATTCTCATAGCTCTTGATCCAACTCTTCCAATAATTTTTTGGCTCTTCCCGACACACTTTCCGGAATATTAACTTTGAAGATGACATACTGATCACCGCGTCCAGAAGAATTTGGATATGGAACACCCCGACTACGGAGACGGACGGTTGTGCCTGATTGAGTAGCTGGGCGGATTTTTAGTTTAACCGAACCGTCAATCGTCGGTACCTCAACCACTCCGCCTAAAACCGCCATGGGATAAGAAATCTCTTTTTCCAGATAAAGATTTTGCCCTTCACGCTTAAAATATGGATGAGGTTTGACATGAACCACTAAATCGAAATTTGAAAATCTGATCCTCATACCATTGTCGACGCCAGCGGGGATTTTAATGGTTTTACTATCTCCTTTAATTACTGTTTCTTTTTTCACGCCATGGACGGCTTCGCCAAAAGTGAGATTAATTTCATAAACTTCTCGTCGGTGTTGGCGACGCCTACCGGAAGAAAAAGGAGACTGAAAACCAAAGAACTGTTCGAAAATCTCAAACGGATCAGAAAATCCACCAAAATCAAATCCCCCATCTTCTCCTCCGAAGTTCGTATAAACATTGAAAGGCCCTTGCTGATAATATTGTTGATAACCACCGGGAGCTCCTCCAATCCCGCCTCGTTCAAAAGCCGTCTCACCGTATTGGTCATAAATTTCTTTCTTTTTTGGATCAGATAAAACCTCAAAGGCCTTGTTGATCTCTTTAAACTTCCCACCGGCTTCAGCAGATTTATTTCGATCCGGATGCCATTTTAAAGCAAGCCGCCGATAGGCGGCTTTGATCTCAGCGTCTGAAGCTTTCTTTGAAACTCCTAAAACATCATAATAATCTGCCATGCTATAAGTTTAAAGTTCAAAGTGCAAAGTGCAAAGTTCAAAATGACGGTCTAAAATTTAAAATTTTGAATTTTGAATTGTAACTTTTAAATTTTAATTTTTAACTTTTAACTTAATTTACTACTTCTCCTTCTTCCACATCTTTTTTTTCATCAGTCTTATTATTTTTTCTTTCTTCTTCCTCAGATTTGACATTTGAGCTTTGATCTTTGGTATTTTGGCTATACATCGCCTGACCAATCTTCATTAACTCATCAGACAAATCCTTTGTTTTATCCTCAATTTCTTCACTCGTCCCCTTACCTATTATATCTTTAAGACCTTTAATCTTTTTCTCAATGCTCTCTTTGATGTCTTTTTTGACCTTATCTCCCGCTTCCTTAAGTGATTTTTCCGCGACATAAATCATATTGTCCGCCTTATTTTTCGTCTCGATTTTGTCTTTTTCTTCTTTATCCTTCTCGGCATTTTTATCCGCCTCATCTTTCATTTTTTCAATTTCATCCTTCTTAAGACCGGTTGAGCCGGTGATCTTAATTCCCTGTGACTTGCCGGTAGCCTTATCTTTGGCGGCGACCGAAAGAATCCCACTGGCATCAATATCAAAACTAACCTCAATTTGAGGTACGCCTCGCGGTGCCGGTGGAATACCATCAAGAATAAATCTCCCTAAAGACTTATTATCTTTGGCCATTGGCCGCTCGCCTTGGAGAATATGAATTTCCACCTGAGTTTGATTATCAGCGGCGGTGGAAAAAATCTCTGACTTTGAGGTGGGAATGGTTGTATTTCTGGTAATTAACGGCGTCGTCACCCCCCCTAAAGTTTCTACTCCTAAGGTTAAAGGGGTCACATCAAGGAGAACGACGTCTTTTGTCTCGCCGGTCAACACTCCCGCCTGAATGGCCGCCCCAACTGCTACCACCTCGTCTGGATTAACCGAACGATTTGGTTCTTTACCAAAAAACTTCTTTACTTCTTCAAGAACTTTAGGCATTCTGGTCATTCCTCCAACCATAACCATTTCGTTAATATCGGAAGTTTTTAGTTTGGCATCTTTAAGACAGGCCTTAACTGGATTAAACGTCTTTTTAATCAAATCACCCACCAGAGACTCCAGTTTGGCTCGATTTAATTTCATTACCAGATGTTGTGGCTGACCATCTTTGACAGTAATAAAGGGCAGATTAATCTCGGTCTCGGTAGAAGATGATAATTCGATTTTAGCTTTTTCGGCCGCGTCACGCAATCGTTGTAATGCTTGTGGATCCTTCCGTAAATCAATACCGCTATCTTTTTTAAAGCTATCGGCAAAGTAATCCAATATAATCTTATCAAAATCATCTCCTCCTAAGTGAGTATCACCGTTGGTCGCTTTTACCTGGAAGACGCCCTCTCCCAATTCCAAAACACTAATATCAAAAGTGCCTCCACCAAGATCATAAACCGCGATCGTGTGACTATGTTTTTTATCTAAACCATAGGCCATTGAGGCAGCCGTCGGTTCGTTGATAATCCGCATAACCTCCAGTCCGGCTATTTCGCCGGCCTGTTTGGTCGCCTGACGTTGAGCATCATCAAAGTAGGCTGGAACGGTGATTACCGCTTTTTCTACCTTTTCTCCTAAATAAGCTTCGGCGTCGGCTTTTATCTTTTGTAAAATTAAAGCGGATATCTCCTGAGGAGTGAAACTCTTACCCCCCGCCTCAACTACCGCCATCCCTTCCCGTCCTTCTTTAATCTTGTAGGGTAACCACTTAATATCATACTTAACTGATTCATCGGAATAACGTCTTCCCATTAATCGTTTGATTGAAAAAATGGTGTTTTTTGGGTTAACAACTATTTGTCTTTTAGCAACGTCTCCCACGATCCGTTTAATTGGATCAACCACTGAAGGAATGACGTTTCTTCCTTCCTGCGAATGGATAACTTTTGGCTTTCCTCCCTCCATTACCGCCACACAAGAATTGGTTGTTCCTAGATCGATACCGATTATTTTTGACATATTATTTAATATAACTATTAATAAATTCGAATATACGAATATTCGAAACAATTCTCAAATTTTAAAATTTAAAAATTAGGATTTGTTTCGGATTTTGGATTTTGGATTTCGGACTTTTTTGAAACTTTCACCTGGGCTACTCTCAAAATCTTACCGCCAAATCGATAACCTTTTCTTAACACCTCAACTACAATATTATCTCTCTCGCCGACAACCACATCTACTGCCTCGGCCAAACGTGGATCAAACTCTTTTCCTAATAGGTTAATTTCTTCAATCTGTTCATCTCTTAAAAGCTGACAAAAACTGTCTTTCACCTGTTTAAGACCAACATCTTTAATAAACACTTCAGCTTTTTCCAAACTGTCTAAAATCGACAGTAATTGAATAAAAATTTCTTGTTTGCCTTTCACCCGTACTGTTTCTTGTTCTTCTCTAACTCTTTTTTCAAAGTTCTGATAATCAGCTAAGGCTCTTAAATATTTATTTTTAAAATCGTTTGTCTCTTTTCTGGCTTTATCCAGTTCGTTTTTTAAGTGATTGATGATTTGGTGATCATCAATTTTTAAATGCTTTTTTTTATCCATTTTCGTATCAACGTATAATAAAATAAAATTATTAAATAATTATTCAGATATTTGACTTTTTAGTATCTCTTCCAAGAGGCCGGAAAAATATCTCACTTGCGGGATAATAAAATCATAAGACATTCTCTTTGGTCCAACAACACCAATAATGCCTCTGGTTTTTTTATCTTCAAAATCTCCAAAAACACTGGCGCACGATTCAAAAACCGGATCTCGGAAATCCTCTTCACCTAAAAGATAAATCAATCCTTCCTCTTGAGAAAACCTATCTAAAATTTTCTCCCAATAATTTATTTCGTCGATAAGACCAAAAAAAGTTCGCGATAAAGCCAAATCAAAAAACTCCGGTTGCATCAAGATGTTGGCCACACCGGAATAATAAAGATCACCACTGTTGGTAACCGCCAGTGATAATAATCCAGTTTTCTTTGATAAAGTCTTAACCGCTTGAGAAAGTAATCGATGGGTTTCGGCTCGCTCGTCCCAAACGCTGTTTTTATAAGATACTTCGTCAGTTGTTGACAATTCCTTTTCCTTCATTAGATTTTTTATATAAAAACGAAAACCTTTGGCTGAAGGAACTCTGCCTGAAGAAAAATATTCTTTTTTTAAGTAACCTTTTTTAGCCAGTTCAACCATTTCATTTCTAATCGTCGCCGGACAAACTCCTAGTTTGTATTTTTTTTCAATGACGCCTGATCCGGCCGGTTGACTGGTTTCGGTATATTCTTTAATAATTACATTAAGAATATCAATCTGCCTTTGGGTTAAATCTTCCATATTGGCAATAATAACCAATGATTGCTAATCTGTCAAGTGGTAAAATAAACCATGGCTTATAAATTTGGTGCTCATTTATCAATATCGGGTGGATATCACAAGGCTCTTGAGCGAATAAAAGATATCGGTGGCAGCTGTCTTCAGATTTTTTCCGGTTCACCCCGGGGTTGGAGCTTTCCCAAAATAAACCCAAAAGACTGTCAACTTTTCATCGAAAAGAAAAATAATTTTCAAATTAATCCTGTTTACTTTCATGCTTCCTATTTGGTGAATCTTGTCGATAATGGTCGAATAGGAATTATGTCAAAAAAAAGCCTGATAAATGAACTTGAGGTTGCTTCACAATTGGGTATTGTTGGTTCAATCATTCATCTTGGTTCTTTTAAAGATAATCGACCAACCTTATGGGATGTTTCTAAAGATAAACGTTATAGTATCTTAATTACCAATATCCTTGAGATATTAACTAATACACCAAAAGGCGTTTATTTTATTATTGAAAATGCTGGAAACAGAAAAATTGGTCAAACTTTAGAAGAAATCAGCATGATTATTAAAGATATTAATGATGAACGAGTTAGGCTTTGCCTGGATACCTGTCACCTCTACTCTGCCGGCTACAGTTTTAGAAATAACACGGAATTAAACTTACTACTTGATAAACTTGAAAAACTTGATTTACTTGATAAACTCGAACTTTGGCATGTTAACGACAGCCGCGATCATTTTAATTCCGGCCACGATCGTCATGAAAATATCGGCGAAGGAACGATCGGCCTGGCAGAGTTTAAAACACTTCTTAACCATCCTAAAATGAAAAATTATCCTTTTATCATCGAAACCCCGGGTTTTAACAACGAAGGACCGGATAAAAAAAACTTAGACATTTTAAAAACTCTAATAAATGGTTAAAATTAGAGCTTTCGGTATGGCAACAAACTAGATAATAATAAAATGAATAAACAAAGATTAATTTATGAGGTTAAGAAATTAAAAAATGTTTCCTGGGTCAGCAACAAAATCATCAGTCAGTTTATAGACTTCATTAAAAATCAACCTTCATTAACGAAGGAAGAAAGAGCGGGTATACATATCTGTTCATTTTTCTTACCGGTTCATATAAAAACAAAGTTTATTTATTTAGTTCACCATATAAAGGCTAATGACTGGATCCCGCCTGGTGGTCATATTAATAAGAACGAACTCCCAATTGAGACGGTAAAAAGAGAGTTTGAAGAAGAATTAAGCCATAAACTAACAAACGAAAAAATTGAACTTTTTGATTTATCTATCAAAGAGATCAACCGTCCGCATCAGAACTGCCTAACTCACTATGACATTTGGTATTTGGTCTATACTAAAAAGCTTCCCTTTAAATTTTTAAGAAGAGAGTTTTATGACGCTGGCTGGTTTAATTTAAACGAAGGTGTAAAAAAAATTAAACTAAAAAAATATCGAGACATCGTTAAAAAACTTCATCTCATATTATAATAAATATCATGATCAAACTACCAGAAGCCGTCCTGGACTTTATGACGGTTTTTAAGAAGCACAAATTTCAGATTTATGTCGTTGGTGGAGCGGTTCGGGATTTATTACTTAATAAAATAGTAACTAACTGGGATTTTGCTACCGACGCCGAACCAGAAGAAATTTTGAAATTATTTCCAGATGGTTATTACAACAATCAATTTGGTACAGTTGGAGTAACTCAGGAATTTGAAGATAAAAAACTAATTTTTGAAGTAACTACTTTTAGAAAAGAAGGAGAATATAAAGACTTCCGTCACCCACAACAACTCAAGTGGGCAAAAACTTTAGAGGAAGACTTGGCCCGTCGGGATTTTACCATAAATGCAATTGCTTATGATGGAAAAAAATTAATTGATCCTTATGATGGCCAAAAAGATTTGAAAAAGAAAACCATTGTCGCCGTCGGCAATCCTAATACCCGTTTTCAAGAGGATGCTTTAAGAATTTTGCGGGCGGTTCGTTTTGCTTCAGAACTTGGTTTTATGATTGATGGAAAAACCAGAGTTTCCATCCAAAAAAACTGTCAGTTGATTATCAATATTTCCTGGGAAAGAATTCGGGATGAGTTTTTAAAAATTTTAACCGGTGATTTTCCAGCCGAAGGTGTTATCTTTTTAAAAAATACGGGAATACTCTCATTGATTCTGCCTGAAGTGGATGTTTGTTTTACCATTCCTCAAAAAAGCCCGAAACGCCATCATATTTATGATGTTGGCACTCATTCTGTGATGGCTCTAAAAAACTGTCCATCAAAAGATTCAATCACTAGGTTTGCTACCTTAATCCACGATATTGGCAAAGCTACTACTTTCAGAAGGGACGATAAAACAAGATTAATCACTTTTTACAACCATGAGGTAGTTAGTACTAAACAAGCTGAAAAAATCGCTGACCGTTTTAAACTCTCTAATAAACAGAAAGAAAAGTTGGTTAGACTGGTTCAGTTTCATCAATTTACTGTCTCTGAAATTCAAACCGATAAAGCCGTCAGGCGTTTTATCCGAAACGTCGGTAAAGAGTATCTTAATGATATTATTGATTTACGTTTTGGCGATCGAATCGGTTCCGGTACCCGACCAACCTCTTGGCGATTTGATCTTTTTAGAAAAAGACTGGTCGAAGTACAGAAAGAACCGTTTAAGATTAGCGATCTTAAAATCGACGGTAACGACGTGATGAAAATCCTTAAGTTTAAACCAGGACCCAAAGTTGGTGAAATATTAAAAGAGCTATTCAACCAAGTCGCGGAAAAAAAACTAAAAAACGAACGAAAACTACTCCTAAAAGAAATCGAGAGATTAGGAAACTAAGAAATTGGGGAAATTCTTTTTCTCTTCGGCAACCGTTGTTTTTTCACCGTGGCCGGGATAAACTACGGTATCTTTTGGTAACAATAGTATTTTTTTCAAGGAATGTTTTAAATCATCTTTATTGCAATAAGAAAAATCATAACGACCAATCCCCTGTTTGAATAAAGTATCACCGGAAAATAAGATGGGGAGACCCGCCTTCGCTGAAGCTTCGGCGGGCAAGTAATAACAAACTCCGCCAGGTGTGTGACCTGGACTTGGAATAATTTTCAATTTGAAATTTCCAATTTTTAATGAATTTTCAATAACAAAATTTTTAATATTTTTGATAGGTAGGGTTGTCGGCTTATATCCCAAAAAATGCTTTACCGTTTCTTCCAATCGATCAATTAAAAAAAGGTCTTTTTTTGAAAGATAAAGAGATATATCTATTGATCGCTGTATCTCACCAACCGCCAGAAGATGATCAAAATGACCATGAGTTGCCAAAATTCCCACCAGTTTTAATTTTCTTCTTTGCAGTTCTTCAAGAATAAATCCCGCCTCATCGGCCGGATCAATTATAATGCATTGATTATCTTCGACGATAAAATAACAGTTGGTCTGAAGTTGACCTAAGGAATATTTAATAATCTTCATTTTTGATTCTTACACGATTTCTTACAACCATTCTTTATAATCACAACCGCTGGCTCTTTTCTCTTCCTGATTCCATTTACTAGTCGAACATTTTTTTAGTTTTTTACCACTGGCACTTGTATATAGAACTAACTTCTCACCACATTTAGGACAGTCTTCCTTAAGCTCTTCAGTCGTTCCCTTTATCCATTCGACATAATCACAACCGCTGGCTGTTCTTGTCTTTGGATCCCAGGAATTGGTAGAGCATTTTTTCATCCTTTTTCCAAAACGGGTAGTCGTCAAAAGGAGAGGAGCTCCACATTTAGGACATTTCTCATCAAGGGTTTCCGGCTCAACTGGTAACCATTTAATATAAGAACAGCCATCAACCTGGTGAGTTTCTTGATTCCAGTTTCCGGTGGAACAACGCTGAAATCTTTTACCGCTTTTGGTAACGGTAATTTCGCCCAAAGCCGACCCACATTTAGGACAGGTTTCTTCATTGACTTTATCTTTACTGTCTTTTTTGTCTTTCATAGATATTTATTTTAACTAATAATTAACAAATTTGTTAATATTTTAATTTGTTAATCGAAGAATAAATAATTTATTTATAAAAGTCAACGGACTATACGCTACAATTGTTTTTGTTTTCTTTTTTCCAACCAAACTAAGATTGGGGTTGCCACAAACGGCGACGAGTAAGTACCGGTAATAGTCCCGATTAAAAGAGTTAGGATAAAGAATCTAATCATTGCTCCACCAAGAAGAGTCAGGGCTAAAAGCATAAAAACGATCGTCATTGAGTTATTGATTGAACGAACCATTGTTTCAGTTAATGCTTTATTGGCAAAATATTCTATATCGGCTTTACCTTCGATGTTAAAATACTCTCTAATTTTGTCAAAAATAACAATGGTGTCATGAACGGAAAAAGACATCGTTGTCAAAACGGCCGTCACAAAAAGCGTATCTAGCTCGACTCCTAAGAAATGAGACATTAATGAATAACTACCGACAACCACTAAGAGATCGTGAATTAAAGCCACTATTGCCGAAACAGCATAATTAAAACCTTTAAAAGAAAAACTCATATAGATAAGAATTCCCATGATGGCTAAGATGGCGGCGATCATGGTTTTTTTTATCGTCTCGGCGCCAATCACCGGACCGACCGTCTCAAATTTCAGCAATTCTAATTTGAGTTTAAACTTTTTTTCAAATGCACTACGTAGTTGCCGCTCTTGTTTTTCATTAATCGGCTCCATCCTTAGTGATATCTGATTATTTTTTAGATCAACGGCGGTTAGCTTAATTTTTTTTTCTGCAATTTCCTTTTTAAACTGTTCCCAGTTGTTTATTTGCTTTACTTGATACTGAATATTTGTACCACCGACAAAGTCAATCGAGTAATGATAACCCCACTTAATAATGGAAAACATCCCTGTTCCGATAACGAGTAAAGAAATCAGTAAATATATCAATCGGTATTTTAAAAAGTTAACCATAGTAAATCTAAGTTCAAAATTCAAAATGCAAAATTACAATTCAAAATTAAAAATTTTAAATTTTTATCTGTAACTTTTAACTTTTCACCACGTCTAACGTGGCTACCGCTTTTAATTTTTAACTTCTTTATAGAATGCATTAATCAGTCTTTTTGTAATTACTACTCCGGTAAACAAACTGGTGGCTACACCAATCGCCAATGTCAGGGCAAACCCTCTCACCATACCAAACTGAGGTAGAAACTCCCAGTTGAGAGGATTAAATAAAATAAAAGCTACTAATAGGGTGGTGACGTTAGCATCCTTGATCGCATCAATGGCTCGGCCAAAACCTAAGTTTACCGCAATATCAAAGTCTTTTCCAGCTCTTTGTTCTTCTTTAATCCTTTCAAAAATCAAGATGTTTGAATCAACGGCCATACCAATCGACAAGATGAAGCCGGCGATCCCAGGCAAAGTTAACACGACCGGCAAACCACGGAAGATTGCCAAGGAAATTAAGCCATAAATAATCAGCGCCAATGAGGCAATAAGGCCTAATTTTTGATAGTAAAGAATCATAAATAATAAAACCATTACTAACCCAATTAAACCGGCGGAAACACTTTTTTTCACTTCACTGGCTCCTAATGTCGGCCCAATATTTCTTTGCTCTACCAGTTTAATCGGTAATGGTAGAGCGCCAGAATTAATAGAAATAGCCAGTTTTTTGGCTTCATCGACAGTGAAATTCCCGCTGATGACGGCGTTGCCATCGGAAATTACCGACTGGACTGTCGGAGCGGAAAGAATAAAATAATCAAGATAGATAGCCACCGGTTTATTCAGATTTCTTTGGGTAACTTTGGCGAATAAATCGGCTCCCTTTTGAGTAAAATTAAGAGCTACCTGAGGTTTACCCGTACGAGAATCGAAACTTAAACTGGCTTTTTTTATATCCTTGCCGGTCAAACCGGTATCTTTGGTCAATCTGGTATAAATGGAGCTGCTGGTAGCTTCCGGATTGGAGCTCGGTGCTTCTTCTTTAAAACTCAGTTGGGCGGTTTTACCAATGAGGTTAATCGCCTCGTCAACACTGGAAACGCCTGGTAGATCGACATTGATTCGATATTTGTTTTCTGTTTTAATCGTCTGTACTACCGGTTCGGCCACGCCAAAGAAGTTAACCCTTTTTTCTATAACGTCTCTGGCTGAGTTTAAACTATCAACTAAATCTTCAGGTTTGACGATCGATGTATCAGCTTCAAAAACTAGGTGACTTCCGCCCTTTAAATCTAGACCCAGATGGGTGCGAAAATCCCTTTTTATCTTTATCCCCAGTATGTCGAGATCAAGACTTAGGGGATTAATTTTAAAGTTGATTTTCTGCTTAGCTAATTTGAAGTTAATATTTAAATTTTCCGGCAGATCAATCCAAATAATCAAGACGGAGACACTAATTAAAAATAATGTTTTGAGTAACTTCATTTTGTAAATTATATACCCCTCTGCTTTCAAATTGTAAGGGTCTATGCCTAACGGAGTCCCGAGATTTTCGGGACGGAGTGGTATAGACTATAATCCGGTTTATTTAAGAAGATCTTCCTCGGTTCCCACTAACATAATTTTTGGTTGTTTTAAAAATCTCCAGATGAAGGGATCGTTATTTTTTTTACGAAAAGCCAGCTCGTCTTCCGTCATCACGGTATAGTTTATTTCCCGGCCGAAGACCTTCTCCGCCTCACCAACAATAGCCGTTACTTCAGGAACAACAATCGTCCCTACAAGTAATAAATAGACTTCGTCTTCTTTTATCTCTGTTTTTTTAGCAAACTTTGTCGATAAACATATAAACTTTACCTTTCCGAGTTTAGAAAGGTTTTGGTAAAAAGAGTTGGCCAAAGAACTCGTCTTGGCAAAAATTCTCATAAATTCATCATAAAAACGGAAGTTTTTATTAAGGGTATAGAAAATTTTATTCAATCGTCTTTCTTTATTTAATAGTTTGGCTTCGAATAGGATATCTAGTTCTCGCTTTACCGCATTAACTTCCTCATCGGTATCGCGGACGATTTTACGAAGATAAAAAGGGTCTCCCGGATGATGAAAAAAAAGTTCAAGAATCTTTCTTCTCGCCTTGGAAGGAATGATGTGCTCGAGCATATTTAATAAGTTGCTTCATTGCCAACTGATAATATCTCAATCCAATCTAATCCTCTTACCAACTCTGCTTCTTTTCCATTCTCATCATAAAATTTTATCGATGACTCTTCGTCTTTTTTCTGCCAACTGATTTTAATTGCCTGACCGTTTTGGAACAGTAAACCGTCCCCGCTGCCGACTATTTTATATAAAATATGTCCGCCTTCGTAACCATCATTAGCTGGTGACTCTTTGGTAAAAACGATAATAACATTTTTGACTGTCAGTTGCTTACCATTATTTTTATCTATATATTCTACACCGCCGTTTACCCGCTTATAGACATTGTTTTCTTGGTTATAAACCCAATCGACCGAATAATCCGATTTAAAAGAGTCCCAAAATTTAAAGCTAATTTTGCTGGTTGTGCCCCTTTTACTTTTACTAGCGTCATCTTGGAATTTCCATGAAACAAAATTTTCATCCCATGACTGTTTGTCTTTGTCTACGTTGGTTAATCCTCTTTGCGAAGCGGCGTATTGCCAAAGTTTAACGGTTGAAGAGTAAACCGTATGTTCTGTCGCCCGATTAGGTAACCGTTCATAATCACGCCAGAAATAAGGAAAGGGAACTGAAAATTGGTTCAGATCATTATATGATCCCCATTCTAAGTCTCTTATTTCTCCTAAGGCATCAGCCTGTCCAGGTGTGTTGGCACCCCCCACATGAGCATAAAGCGGGTAATTTCCGTATCCCTGAAGTAGTCTGACAAAGTAAATCCTCGCTGATCTGACCGGACCAATAAATTGGGCATCTTGACAATAAAAAACCGCTAGAAATCTGGTGATCCCCCCTTCGGCTACTGCTTCATAAATAACGTCGGCCGAAGAAAGACCAGACTGGGGCCTTGCTTCCTTATGATTTTCAATCATTACTCCTAGCGGTCTTCTTTTTTCCCATTTACTTTTTTGGGTTTCTGTTAGGTATTCGCCGTTTATTGGACAAACCTCTGTTTTAGGCTCATCAGGATTATTGGTTGCCGTTAAATCATTAGTCCCAGGTGGTTGATATTTAGTTAACGGTGAAATAATTCCTATCTGTTTTGGGTTGGAAAAGTAAGCGTAACTGCCAACCGTAAAAAGAATAAATATCACGAAAACAATTATTGACCCAACCTTCTTATCAATCATAACGAAAAAAGCTATTTAAGTTGAATTGTTAACTGTGACTCTGATCAATGGCTTTTTTTTCTTCATCCGACAGTTGGTATTTTTCTCCTTTTCCTTCTTTTACTGTCTTAGTATAAACACGTAGCCCGTCTCGGGTATAGATGAAATTTAAAATAAAACCAGAGTTCTTTTTATTTAAAAGGGCTAAAACAAAACTTTGTTCTCCCCTACCGTTAAAGGGATTATAATGAACCAGCCCCGCTTTTTGGAAATAAAAATTGGTGTTGTCTTCAATTTTTTTTAGTTCTTTGGTAATTAAATCAATCTCTCGTCTAAATTTACCATCGTTATCAACTACTTGATCCAATATCTCATCAAGTTTTTTCTTTTTGGTTGCCGAGACCAAATGTTGATAGTGAGCTCTTGTTTTTAATAATATAAATGTTAAAATAGCGAGCCAAAAAAAAATGAAACCTAAAAAATATGTCACCATTTACAACATTTTAACTACTTTAAATACTACTGTCAATAATAATGTTTTTGAGAATAATACTAACTCAGCTTGAAATCAGCTCAGGGTTAGCTATAATCAAAGAAAATCGTATGCCAAAAAAAACTAAAAAGCAAAAGATAATTACCCAATACCGGAAGAAGATAAAATTATTGGAAACGCAGTCCGTCCAACCACATCCTCCTACTGTTAAAAAAACATCAGTTGTCAAAGAACAAAATCCTCAAGTTAATACAAAAGTACCTGCGACTGAAACTTTTGATAAACAAGCGGCTGACCGATTAGCGATCTTTTTCGTTAGCGACTTCAAAAAAAGTCTTTTGCTTACTTTAGCTATAATTACGCTTGAAATTCTTTTTTATTTTGCTACGATTAGAAATTATTTGAAACTTTAATTCAGGAAAGGGGGTGAATAATATATATGACTAGCATGTATTGTGTTAAGTGTCGAGGAAAAAAAGAGGTCGCCAATCCACAAAAAGTAACGATGAAAAATGGTAAACCAGCAATGAAAGCTAAATGCCCAGATTGTGGCACCGGAATGTATAGAATTGGTGCTGCTTAATTTTTTATCGATAAAAAATTTTAACAAAAACCATTCCTGAACGAAAGTTTGGGAGTGGTTTTTTATGAATAAAACAATGTAAATCTCCTTCGACTCCGCTTCCAACTCCATCTGCCTCAGGCGGACTTCGTTGGACAAGCAGGGCAAACGAGCCCAAACTCAGGAAATTTGATATACTATTGCTATGAAAATTCTTATTATCAATGGTTCTCATAGAAAAGGTAACACAGATATTTTTATTAAGGAATTTAAAAGTAATATTGACAAAAATCATTCTTTAAGAATCTTAAATTTAAGAGAACTTGAAATGAAACTACCTGATGGCTGTGAAATTTGTGGAGAATCAGGAATCTGTCCAAATATAAAAGATCAATTTTCTAACGAAATAGAACCTACTATTAGAAACTATGACATTTATGTCATCACAACACCCACTTGGGATGATGGAATAACTCCTTTAACGAAAATATTTTGGGATAGAATTGTCTCTTGGTGTCACAAAGACAGGATGTATCTTAAAGGCAAGAAATTAGCAGTGGTTACACATGGAATGGCCGGAGAAAAATCTTGGAATAATGTAATTAATTGGGTGAAAAGTGTATGCGTTTGGGAAAAGTGTCACTTTGGTGGAAGTTTTACCTTTAAGTCCAGTTCAAAAATTGGCGATATTAAAATTGATAAAATTCAACTCCAACAATTTATTAAAGATCTAATTAGTTAGGTTGATAAAAAGTTCTAACTTCCTCGCTATAAATTTCTTATTTATATTGTGAAGCACTCCCCGAGCTTATGGGACACCACGTGGGGTATCCCACTGTGGCGCTCGGGGCATCAGCTCGAACAGGGTTTCCGAGTGCGAAACCCTGTACCGTCCCGACGTTACGTCGGGGCTGGTACATGGGTAAACCGCAACCCTGGGGATGAGTTTCGATATTGAAACAATGTAATCCTCTTCGGTTACGCTCAGGGTTCTTAGTTTACAAGGTTTGGCTCGCGCCCTTCCGTAGTCCAGCCTAGCGGGATGAAGTTGGGAGCAAAGGCGAAGGACTTGCCCTGAGCTTGCCGAAAAGATAGGAAGGTAATTTTGGTTGATAATTTTGTATAATAAATCTCAATATAAGTCTACATATCCTATATGCAATTACAGGGTAAAAAATCGCTGAGCGAAGGGAAAGAAAATGAAAAACTTTAATAAAAAATACCAACGAACGCAAAGAAAAGGTAGAAAAAATGAGGCTGGTCAAATAAACAATATGGTTTTTAGAATACAGCAAAGAGATAAAAAATCTCCTTGAAATGAAAAAATAGAACCTCCAGTCTCACCTCTAAAGTGAACCTGACTGGGTAAAATTCCTTTCAGGTTCTCATTAATAGCGTACAAATAGTTTAAAAAGAGTCTTTTAAGATTAACTTAATTCTTTAAACAATGTCAATCCGCATGGGGTTGGGTGAGGAGATAATTTTGAAGTTAGATTTGTTCATAATAAATTCTAACATCTCTTCGACATCGTTCAGAGCTGGCCGTTTATCGAAAATGTCGAACTTCATTTGATTAGCTCGGCCTTCGGCCTCGCTTGCTCCAGCGCGTCGCGTTTACACTGAGCTTGCCGAATGTGCCCACCCGCCGCGCCTCCGAAACTGTCGGCTCGAACAATCCCGATGAAATCGGAATTAAAAAGAAAAAAACGCAAAAATTTTAAAGAACTTTCTTATTTCAGTTTAACATACTTGATTGCCCAAAATATGCTATACTTTTTCTTGGAGATACATATGGAAAAGCAAGTAAATATCGGGGGTCAAAATGCCCAGCAAATCGTGCAAAACCCTGTTAATCAGCCATCGTCAATTCCAGAAAAACCAAAGGTAAGTTATTTGCTGATTGGAATGATTTTAGTTTATTCCGTACTTGTTGGTTATGGTGGATATTACTTCGGCAAGCAGTCTTCAAAAAACACAACAGAACCGAAACAGAGTCAAACCCCACCATCACCATCTCCAAATGAGAAAAATGGAGACATAAATTGGAAGACGTACGAAAATATCCAATATAGCCTTAAGTTTGACTACCCTCAAAATTACATAGTCTCTACTAATTCAGATTGTAGTGGTTTAATAAATAATCAATCAGCTTGTTTATTAGCTTTGGGTATAAATCCCAGCGATAGCGGTTACTCACCTAAAGCATATTTTTGGTTATTGAGAGGAATTAATTCTGTCAATATTCCTGGACAAGTAAGTAGTATAAACTTTAATTCACAGAAAAGAGCGTGGGTTCTCAATCAATCCGTTCCTCCAGCAGAAGCGTTGCCAGTTTGGGAGCACACAAAATCAGGTCAAGAAGTTATTAAGTCTTCAAATGGCGGTAGTCACGGTTCGTCTTATTATTACATTATTCCAAATTACAAGAATGATGAAGTGGCAATTTTTTCGATACCTCAATCTTACCGTTTGCGTTGCGACAATTTTATTGATGACAAATCTAAAGAAGTCGATTGTAACAATTTTTACAAGTCTATTATCGACAAATATAACGGAGGGAATACAACCACCGATACATGGCTACCCGATAACTATCTTAGTTCTATATATTCAAACGCTGAGAACATGATTAAAAGTTATAAAATTGTTGACTCCGTTAAATAAAATCGATTGCGAAGCAATCGCAAAATCGCGCGCGCAAAAAATAGTTGCCATGATCTATCGATCATGGCAAAAACTGTCGGCTCGAACTTCTTTTTAAAGGATCTGCGGCTGTCCGCAAGTTTCAAAAAAGGCGGATTTGACGCGCTCCGCCGTTGGCGGAGCGCTACCTCGCAACGGCTTTCTTCTCTTTACTGGCTGGCGGTTTACGAAAAATGTCGAACTTCATTTGATTAGCTCGGCCTTCGGCCTCGCTTGCTCCAGCGCGGCGCCCCCCCCAGCCTTCGCCAAGGCTTCGGCGGGCAGGCCACCCGCCACGCCTGAGTTTATCCCGCTGGATGGCGAGGCTATTTTTTGCGCGCGCGATTTTCTCGCCCTTCGGGCGAGTAAGGAAAGAATTTATAGTTTTCCTTGCCCCTCCCGCCCATGCGCGGAAAACATTCCAACTCCCTAAAATAGGGGTTAGACTACAAACTAAAAAAATTAACTATCTTAGTTATCTGTATTCTTTGGCGAATGTTTTTTTACGGCTTTTTGCCACTCTTTGTTTTTTAATAATTCACTATTCCTTTTATTAGCTTCTTCGTCATCAATAAAATTCTCTAAAAAAACAGCACAAGATTTTAGGTTTTCGACCATTGCTTCGTCGTCTACATACCGTAAGGCTTCCTCTAATACTTTCTGTATTTTCTTTTTAGGGTAAGGAAGGAGTGATTTTGGAAAAACAACAGCCGGATATTTTACCATAATTTCTTGAGCAACTTTTTCTTCCTGCATTCAAGAATTAAGTGCAACAGTAACTTGTAATGGTAATTTAGAGTATTCTAATTCTAACATCTCCTG
>PEUF01000004.1:0-1032 GCA_002780795.1 Candidatus Roizmanbacteria bacterium CG02_land_8_20_14_3_00_36_15
AATCTTATATATAATGTATATTAATAATAAAGCATTTTCAATAACAAAATCCAAATCACAAATAACAAATGACAAATGAATTACAAATGATAAATATTTAAATATTAAAAAATGTTAAACCATCGTCTCCGCATTCTTGCTTCCCTGACCGTTGCTTTTATTGTGGTCAATCTTTACGGACACATATCAACTACTCCTTTTGTCCAGGTTAATGTCACCGAAAGGGCAAAAAATCTCCTTTCCAATCTCAGATTCCCCAATCTTTCCAACCTTTTAACCTTTAAACTTTCCAACTTTCCCAACTCTCAAAACTCGCCAAACTCTTTAAACAATCAAAATAATTCTTTCACTCTTCCCACCGTCGCTAATTCAACTAACTCCCGACTAACTCCGACTAGTTTTAACCAGATTCAACCAACTCCAATTAGAGTCCCGACTGTTGTTCCTGGGCAACCAACCTATACGCCAACTCCAACTTCGCCCGCCGTAGTCTTGACGAAGGCGGGTCCAACCCCGACCAAAAAACTAACCCCGACTCCGACTAAAAAACCAACTGCAATCCCTCAACCAACTACCACTCCGATTCCCCCACCGATTACTTCAAACGTCCGGCCAGGCACTACCTTGGAAGAAATCTTTAAAGAAGTCAATAAAAGAATCTGCGTTCCGGCAGCGCTTCTGCGGGCGTTTCAAGAAGAAGAAACCGGACCCTGGTTTCACTATTATGATAATCCCGTACCCTACAATACCTATGGTTGGTGGAAGAGTTCCAGCGCTGATCCCTGTAAAGGATTTGGTTATGATACAAAGACAGGTTATGTCCCGGGAGATAGTTATTATGCCGGAAGATTTTGTATGATTACTCCCGGAGCTACTTCCGGCATCATGGGACTTTTTGCCATTAATCAGTGGGAACAAGACACTACTAGAAAAAATACGCTAGAATTTCTCCCTAACAATATCGACCGCCGGGTGATCTTTGATGCTGCGATTATTTTTGCTTCCGCCACTATCAATCGCGTCGGCAATCAG
>PEUF01000004.1:1119-7478 GCA_002780795.1 Candidatus Roizmanbacteria bacterium CG02_land_8_20_14_3_00_36_15
CGTTATTTTTTTTGTTTTTTTTATTACTAAAAATTTATCCGCTCAACCACGTTATGCTGTCTGTGATCTCTGCGGCTACTGTCCACCTCAACCTGCCCCGCAAAGCTGGGACTCCTGCCGGAACTGTCTTTATCCGGGAATCTCATCTGATCCGACTACCAAAGAAAGTATACTGATTGATCCTGTCAGTAACTCTGCACCGACAACTGTTCCCGGCAAACAGTATACCTACTTAGGATGTATTGGCGAAGGGACGAGTTTTGCTGAAGAAGGAGTCGGCGCCGGAGTTATTCAACCAATATTAAATATTCTTTTTTCTGCAGTCGGAGGAATTGCTTTTCTTTTTCTTTTATACGGAATAGCAGTTGTGACCACTTCTCAAGCCGACCCGGGAAAATTAAACTACGGCAAACGAATTATTTACGGAGCCATTATTGGTCTTATTTTTAGTTTAAGTTCTGTTCTTATTGTTAAAACAATTTTTTCCAACATATTAAAAATTCCTATTTCTTCTTCCAACTTCCCAACCTCTGTCCCTCATCCGACTAATCCTAACCAGTTTCAACTCACCCCGATTCCGACCAGTACGTCAACACCAACCTCTGGACCTACGATTACGCCCGGTGGGCCAACCCTAACTCCGACACCAACACCGGTGACGTCAACCTGCAGCGTCATGGACAACGACCTACCCAACTCAACTATGCGCTATCCTGACGGTTATACCGGTACACCAGCAACCACCAAACAGATATTTAATTTTGCCGGAAATAATAACTATTCAATCCCTTACCGCAATCCCAACTGTAGTTTATCTCAGACGATTATTAATAATGTTTATGAAAAAATGAAGAGTTTTTATCCCTATTACTGGCAACAGTCCAAGCTTTTGGAGGACTGGGAAACGGTTCAAAGCTATGCAATAAAATATAACTTTAATCCAGTTTTTGTCATCGCCCTCTGGGTAGAAGAATCAGCGGCCGGGGGAGCCACCAATGCCCAAAAACTTGGCTGCGTTTACCGGCTTAACAAGGATGACACCTTTACCCATATGTTACCCAGTTCTACTATCTGTGAGCAGATGGAATGTCTTTTTGGTCGTTGGTCTGTCTATCCTCAAAACTACGCCCTTTTTGGCTGCCAGTATCAGTTTGGTTCAGATCATTGGGTGAATAATCAATGTACTGATAATCCCGAATTTGTCAAAACAATCGAGTTCTGGTATGACTTTATGTCCAGCGGCCAGCCAACCGAATGCCGGGCTAAATACTGCCCAAACGCCCCAGGATGTTGATAGACTTCCAAAAATGTACGTTAAAATAGTTCATAAAGTTCGAAAGTTATAAAGTTATAAAGAAAAATACCTGACTGCCGTCAGGCAGGCTTTAAGAACTTTACAAACTTTAAAAACTTTATAAACTAATTTAATTTGACATTTAAAATTAATGCTTTATAATACTTTCTATGTCAGTCGCGACCAAACTCACTAACAAAGTATCACTTTCAGATTTGCCGGATTTAATGACGATTAGAGAAGTGGCCGAACTTTTGAGAATTTCTCCGTTGACGATAAAACGCTGGGGCAAAAAAGGTAAGTTGCCGGCAATAAGAATTAATACCCGCGGCGATAGAAGATATAGGAAAGAGGTTGTACTCCGTCTTTTAGGTGTGGAAGAAGAGAAATAAAATTATATATACTTAAATAATGAACGAGGGGCAAAAAAATTTACCTACAAAAGAAATTTTCAGCACTGCCAGACAAACAGTGGCTCTGCAAACCAGATTAGTATTAGGCGGTGAAGCCTTAAATCCTAATAAAATTAATCTTGGAAAAATAACTCCGGATCAATTATCTGTAATAAAACCGGAAACGATAGGCAAAATAAATCAGGCTTCAACTAAAGAAAGATTAGATTACTGGCAGGGAAAAGGAACCTTCGACGAACAGCTTAAAACATGGTGTCAGGAAATGGTTAATTATGTCCATAATCCCGGTTTTACCGAAAAAGAAGCTATGAAAGTTTACAATCAATATTTCGGAGAAAATAAGAGTGAGTCTGATATAAATATTTATGTCGATGAAGTTATAAATGGTCTTTCTCAAAACGGAAAAGTTAATTTCGATCTGCTTAATCAAAATCTTCCAAATATAAAAAAAATGGCTAATATTTTCGGGGGAAATTCTTCCGAAATTATTGAGAGTTTAATTTTGGCCCGGGCAAAACTAACCGACCCGGCAAAAAAACAGGAATTAATAGAACAGGTTAATGAAGAAAAAATTGTTGATCAATTAACATATCTTCGAATTAACAATCTTAACAACGAGGAAGAAAGATTGCTTGAATGGCTTAATCAAGACAGAACTTTTACTGAGGAAACTGTTATCGAGGAAAATTTAACACCAGTAAATTTAACTAATGAACTAGCCAAAACCAATCCGGAATTGTATAAGAAAACTTTACTGGAAAAAATAAAAAAAGAAAATCCAAAAATGTATTCTATCTGGGAACTACTATGCAAAAATAACCGGACTTCTGCTGATAAATTAATAATTGATTCCAAGACTTGGTACAGCGAAAGCGATTCTAGTGACGGAATAGTCGTTGGGACGGCCCCGATGGAACCGGGAATGAAATATAGAATTATTTTTGATGATTCTAAATTTAATTACGAAGACGAAGTGGTTTACAGATTTTCCCATGAAATGAGCCATAAAATAATTCATTATTTAGTCGAAACTAAAAGCCAAAATTTTGAATTTAATCATTTATTGGTAACTTTAGATCGGTTCCGAAGTCAACCTGATAACCGGGGTATTTCTTCCCTTGCAAGCTTGAAAACATATAAAAATAAAGGTGTCCGGATTCAGGCCGAGGAAGACATGACCGAAATGGTAAATATGTATATCCAAAATCCGAGTTATTTGAAGGATTTTTTTAGCTTTTTATCTGATCCAAATTATTTGAAAATCAGGGAAAAATACGGTTTAACTAATTTATCTCCGAAAACTTCAAAACTATTATTTGAAAGCGTCGAGCGCGGCCTGAAGCCTTTATTTGATGAGTTGGAAAATAAAGTAACTTCTTCACCAGAACCAAAACCACCTGCATCAGATCCTTGGGAAAGTATTCCAAAACCTCAACAACCGATAATAATTCGCGCAGGGAAAGTTGAAAGAGATGCTCAAGGAAAAAGAACTAGTGAAAATGCCGAAGTCAAATTAATTCTTGGGACCGCAGAACATCCTCTTGTTACAGAAAATAAATGGAGTGATGGTAGGATTGAAAAAGTTAGAACAACTTCTCCTGAAAGACCCTATCATATTCCTGCCGTTGTTTACTTTGACGAAGATATCAACGACGAACAAAGACGCTTGATTAATCAAGCGGTTGACGGAACACTATCTCAAATTGGTGTTCCGAAAGAATTTATTATTGTCTCAAATAGATCTGCTTCTGAGTTTTTCTCTCGGCTTCATCCTTCAGCAAAAAGAAATAACCAATATGACGCTTCATTGCTTTTACATAGCTTTTCACAAGACCGAGATCAAATAGAACATCCTCAACATGCGATAGTCTTCACTAATAAAGATCTTTATATGAGTGACACAAACTTTGTTGTTGGCGCCGCTAATGATGATTTAGGAACGGTAATTTCGTTGCATCGTTTTTGGAATAGTGTCCCCGATTCCGAGTTAAGAGATGAAGTGATAAAAACCGAGATTGCCCACGAAATTGGACATGTTTTCGGATTACCCTCAAACAGACGCGGAGAAAAAAATATCGAAAATTCCTTAGGTCCTCATTGTAAAAATGACGGTTGCTGCATGAAACAAGGTTTGACAGTTCCTGCTGATTGGATTAATTATACCCGTGACCGATTGAAGAATAATGGCGACCATTACTACTGCCAAGACTGCCAAACAGATCTACGGGAAAAATTTAACAAAAAATAAAATTAAATAGCAATACTTATCTTTCCATTAGCATACTGTTTTATTAATGAACCAATTAATGTTTGATATGGTATTCCTGTCTCAATCGCCTTTTCTTGAATTTTCTCTATATCCCTTTTGGCTACCCGAAGAGTGATTCTTTTTTCTTTTTTCAAGTAATTCCGAGCATAAGAAGCATACCTTTTAATTTCTTTCTTGACATTAGGCACAGAAACGAATTCGTTATTTTCAATATCCTTAATCAGCTGTTTTTCGTAATTATCCAAAGGTTCAAATTCAGATTTATAATTTTTTTGCTTTTTCATATTTTTTTGTATATTTACGACTTTTATAAACAGTCTTTAAGAAAATAAACTCTGTTTCTTCTATAAATGGTAATATATAAATATAATTATTGATTTTTACTAAAAACATTCTTTGCTTTGGATATTTTTTCTTGTTTGGGTGATCAATTACATCTATTAGGTTTCTTTCTGCTTCGATCTCTATAACGATTTCTCTAAAACCTATACCTCTTCTCTTTCTTAATTCTTTATCCTTTACCTCACTAAATCTTAATTCTTTCATAGTTATTTTAGCCTAATGTCCATACATTGTCAACAGCATTAATTAAATTAATTCGTATCTCGTTTTTTTAACAATTCAACAATATAACAATGTTTTATTATTGTCTATAGACTATACGCTACAAAATTATATTTTCGGAGCTTGCTATCAATAAAGAATTCTCAATATGCCATTTTACACCTCAAAGGTGAAAAAACATCTAGATCGGGACGAAATTTTAAAAAAGTTGAGACAACAAACAAATTCTTAAGATTGCTACTTATTTCGTAGGTTTTTTATTTCTTCTGTTGGAGATTCTTTCTTTTAGTTTTTCTATCCAATTCGGCTTTTTCTTTTTTTCTTCTACTTCGTCTTTTTTTGAAGCCTCGGCTGGTGGATTGATTATCGTTTCTGCTGGTTTTTGTTCGGTTACCTCGGCCTGTTTCGCTTCCCAAGCATCGATCTTCTTCTCAAACGCCTGGATCTGACGGTCAACTTCCTCTTTTATTAACGGTCCCTTACTATTAAGCGCTTCACTATAATTATCTACTAATTCTTCAAGATTAATATTATGCTCTTTAAGCAATTTTTCTAAATTTTCCCGGGCTTCTTTTAAACCGTTTTCATCTTTAACGGCCGTTTTCATTCCAATCAAATTATTTAGCCCGATTGCTTGCTGTTCTTCCGCTGATAGTTTTTTAATTTCGTCATCCTCTGCTTTCCTTGTTAAAATATTAGTTAAATATATTTTTTGTGGACCGATGACCAGATTTCGGGCCATTTTACCTCTCTCGTTTTCATTTTCTCTCATTAGCTTAAATTGATCTTCTGTTAACTTTTCCATTCCTAACTTTTCTATGTGTTGATTGAATTTATCTACTGTCGTTGTACTGTCCATGATAAATTGCAGACTGGCTTCTTTTGATTGGAGGTACTTTTTTTTATTAGCCTCATCTTCCGTTTCCGGTGTCGGTTTTGTTTCGTCCGGTTTCACCTCATCCGGAGCCCTTCCCTTGTTTCCCCAGATAAATTGTAAGACTTGATCTTCATCTTCATTAGTATCATTAATACGGGCTGGTTTATCTTCGACTTGTTTTTGATTGAGCTCTTCGACTAACTGGTCCGGGTTATTATTTAATAAAGCTTTGGCAGTAATCTGGTGTCTAAAAACCGTTTCCGAATAGTCCTGGGTAAATCCGCAGATGCGGGCGTACCAGACGATGCAGTCGGCGTTTTTTTCAATCGCCTCCGTATTTCCTTCAAAAGCTTTTAAAACGTCTTCGGCAAAAAGATCAGTATCGGAAGCATTACCTAGTTTATCTTTACTGTAAAAATACTTGTCAAAAAGAGCCCGGACTTCGGCATCGGTCGCCGTTGCCGTATCTTTGCCGAAAAGTTTTGTTAAAGTCGATTGCCACCTGGCGGCTTTTTCCAGGTCAAAACCTTTAATTTTCGAAAGGTCCTGTTTCAAAACCAGAGTATTTTTAGCTACCCGGGAGCTAATCTCTCCTTCGAGTTGATCCTTAGCCACCGTCGCTTCTCTCCCCCGGCAGTTAGTCGCACACTCATTTAAAATCTGAGGACTGCCATTTATCAAAGCTTCTTTGGTCACTGGTGAGATATTTTTGTTATCCGGATTGAGAGTATTTCCGCCAAGTAAAATCCGGCCGTGAAGGGCGCGGAAATGAGGACTAAATTGAATTTTTTCCGGAGATTTTACCGTTTCGGTTATCCTAACCGGTGCTGGAGGAGGATTTTCCATGAGCAAATTATACCATAATAATTAATCTAATTTTGCGTTATTGGTGCTGGCGATGGCATCAAAGGTTCATCTTTTACCGCTGGGGTTGGAGAAGCA
>PEUF01000008.1 GCA_002780795.1 Candidatus Roizmanbacteria bacterium CG02_land_8_20_14_3_00_36_15
GGTAATATTTTATTTTATATAATTTTTTGGTTAAATAGTCATGATCGCCGTCGGGCATCAGTTCTAATATTTCTTTTGTTTTAATCAATACCTCGTTCTGGCGGTTGACGACTTTGGATTCTTCGTCGGGAGCCAGTTTTTCCTGCAATCCAATAAATTCAAATTGATAATTTTTGCCAAAAACTTTATTAAAAATATATTTAATTCGTTCTAGATGAAAATGGGAAGTGATAATGATCGCTTTATCTACTTTGAGCGGGATGAAAAAATCTTTTTTTAAATAATACGCGTTGCCAATACTGTCTTTGGACTTTTTTTCTAGCAATAGTTTATCTTTTGGAATTCCTTTAATCAGCAAATATTGGGCCATTTTTTCCGCTTCGGTAATTGGCGGATATCTTTTTAGTTGATCGTATAGAAAACTATATTTTCCAGAAGTAATAATAAATATATTTTCTTTTTGGATCCCGTCAAAATAGAGTTGAACTGCTTTATCCAAACGTTGATAAACATGGTTGGGAAGATTTCCGTTAAGATCAATTCCGCCGCCGAGAATGACTATAAACATATAAATTTTAAATTATAAATCCCAAGCTCCAAACAATATCTAAATCCTAATATACAAAATTCTAAACGGATTGCATTTAGTATTTAGAATTTAGAAATTAGGATTTAGGATTTTGGCTTCATCAAACACTTTTGATAGAGATTATAAAACTTGGTGGTAATCCGGTTCCAGTTGAAACGTTCAACGACGGTTTTGTAAGCCCGTTCGGCCATTTTATTCCAAAGTTTTTCATCAGACAAGAGTAAATTAACCTTCTCGGCGATCAAAGCCGGGCTTCTAGGCCTAACTAAGAAACCGTTATAACCATCTTTAACCACCGTGGTTACCCCTCCTTTTCGGCTGACAACGACAGGAGTTCGGTTAACCATCGCCTCAAGAATGACTAAGCCTAAGGGCTCACTCCAAACACTGGGCGCGACGTAGACATCCGCTCGCAGATAAAAATCGTTAATTTTTTCCAGTCTCTGAGAAAAGTATCCTAACATATGGACGTTATTTAGTTTAAATTTTAATATCAATTTTTCCAAATATTTTCTCTCCGGACCGTCGCCTAAGATAACAATTTCGGCCGTAATTTTTCTCGCCGCTTTTATCAAATACTCAACTCCTTTATGTTCGGTCAACCTACCGGTAAAAAGCACCACCTTGTTATAGCGGAAATGATATTTTTTGTCGATCCAGGAAACATTACGGTCAAAATCTATTTTATTGCTGATGCCGGCGGGAATAGTTTTAGTCTTTTTAGCCAGGTCACGGCCAAACATTTTTAAGTACCACTCACGGGTAAAGCTGCTGTTGGCGGTAATAAATTTGGCGCGGAGCGACGCATCGCGGGTCGAAGCTTTCCAGCGGCTGTCTTCATGAAAATAGTAAAGATCGCTGCCGTGAGTGGTAATAATATACGGTTTTTTGTAGAGATTGGCCAGAGTGCGACCGACCGCCGGCAAAAAAGCGGTATGAAAAATATGAATCAAGTCGGGTTTAAACCTTTCAACGATTTTGGCGGTCCGCGAAAGATAATAGTTAAAAATATTAATATGGTCAATAGTTGATATCTTCGAATATTTTTTCACGCCGAGAAGCTCTGGATTACCGACGAACACTCCCATAATCGGAGGTTTAAGATGGCAGACCTTAGCAGATTGAAGATTCCTTTTTTCCGGAGCGGCTATTTGCGCTTCAAAATCAAATTGATATTTTTCTTTTAAGTTGGAGCATAGACGGCGCAGCCAGGCGCCCGAGCCATTACCCCAAAGAGGAAACATGTAGAGATATAGAACTTTCATGAAAAAATTACTAATTTCTAATTAACCTAATTCCTAATAAAATCTCAATTACCAATATTCCAAGTATTCCAAACAATAACCAATGTCCAATCACTTAATAATCAAACAGTGTATACAATTGGTGTTTGGTAATTGAAATTTGGTTATTGGTCATTGATTAGAAATTAGAATAATTAGGTTAATTTTTTTGTTGCTATATTATACCATTTCTTCCTAATTTAGCTATAAGGCGACTGGCGCCGATCAGACTACTATTTTTAACGTTGATAAACTTAACTGAATTTTTTCTGACAGCAAGTTTTTTTAAATAATCTTCAACAAATTGTTGATAATGCCAACCATGCCAAAAGAGAGAACCCTCCATGATAAATTTGAACGGGGTCACTTCTTTCTTGAAGTGCTTGGATACGTCTTCTCGCACATGCATCAAGCTAGTAAACCTGGCGTTGTCCATTAAGTTGGCAGCCACGCGTGACATGTGCCTCGAATCCGTATCCTGCGCACTTTTTTTATTCTCTCTACACGTTTTAAACAAATAAATTCCCGCGATCTGGCAGGCGATGAGAGAAGCTGACCGTTCGATTAGTTTTCGGGCGATCGTAACGCCACGATTTACACCCCCGGGGTGTAATTGGGCTTGTTGGGACAGTTCAAAAGTCGATAATAATAGACGATTTTTTTCACCTCGATTTACCAATGAACCAGCTCCGACGTAACGTCGGGACGGTTCAGGGTTTCGCACTCCGAAACCCTGTTGGTGCTGAAGCCCCGAGCGCCACAGTGGGATACCCCACGTGGTGTCCCATAAGCTCGGGGAGTGCTTCACTAATAAATTGTAGTGGCGATAAAGATAGTTACCGCTGACTTCTTTTTCGAGAAGCTGTTGGCCGCGTTGGTCGGAGTTTTGGTCGATAATTTTTCCGGTCGCGGTTGGCGGAAATTTATCAAAGTTACCAGATTCTAAGTTAACAGCGATATTTTCATTCTCTGCTTGTTGACAAGGAGAAAGGAAAAAAGCGAAGTTGGTGCCGGCGCCAACGATGCCAGCGACCGTTGACAATCTTTGAGACGATCGGCTTTGAGATGGTAAGGTTGAAAGTAATAAACAAATTGCATCATTGGCGACCGCCACCCGAATCCTTCTTTTTAATTTTTCAAAAACATAGATTTCCAATTCTTGACCGATTAATTTATTGACTAATCCGGAAAAGGGTTGTTCTTTTGTAGGAATAACCAATCGGTCGTCGACCAGACCATGTCTCAATGAAGGAACTAAATGGTAAGCAAGGTTCAGAGCAACGGTATTGACCCGTGGATCAAGCTGTTCCAAAAAAAATTTACAAAAAATCTCTCGACTACTAAAATGGGGTAAAAAAAACTTTACTTTTTTTTGAAGACTGATTTTATTTTTGCTTTTCTTGGCTAGAGCCATGTGGAAAACCGATCCACCGATGGCCATCAATTGGAATAGTTCATCATCGGCTACGACCGGTTTTAAAGGTAAAGAATTTTTAATAAATGCGAGACTAGTTTTTTCTCCTCGGGCGGCTAAAATTAACTCATTAATAAAATTATCACGAATTTTTTTAAGCTGGGGCAGAGAGTAGAGAGAAATCTGGGCCATGAAGTGATTATAGCGCAATTTGGGAAAGTTATTTGTCATAATCGGCAACCGCTTCGGTTGCCAAAGGTTGACGCATTGGGTTAAAATGAGAAATTAAACTCGCTTTTTAATAAGCTCTTTAGTTGTTGGAATATTGATGGGAAAGCCTTAGTGATTGTGTTTTTTTCTTCCGGACGAAAATTTTGGAGAACATAGGTTTCGCCGTCCACCCACCCAGTTTGCTGCCGATTGTCAACGCCGATCCTTACCCGCCAGAAATCTTTAGTTTTTAAAACTTTTTCAACTGATTCGATGCCGTTGTGAAGCTTGGGGCCGGTGCCTTTTTGAATTTTGAATTTACCCAAAGGAATATCCAAATCGTCGTGAGTAACAATTAAATTTGAAATTTGTCCACCAGCTGGCGGATTAAAATTTGAAATCATCTTTTTTACTGCTTGGCCGGAGAGATTCATGAAGGTTTGGGGTTTAGCGAAAATCATTTTTTCATTGTTTAATTGTTTCATTGTTAGATAGTATTTATTTTTTTCAGCAATGTAACAATGGAGTAACGTGGCGACGAAATCAATAAACTGAAACCCAACATTGTGACGGTTATTTTGATACTCGAGACCGGCGTTACCTAATCCTACTATTAAGAGCATTTCTATAAAAGATATTGAAAAAAATTTTAAAAGCTGTACTATAAATTATAGTTGATAAAAGTCAAATATTGATTATAAAGAAAAGTGTTCGTATGCGTCTTTTTAATACCCC
>PEUF01000051.1:0-38357 GCA_002780795.1 Candidatus Roizmanbacteria bacterium CG02_land_8_20_14_3_00_36_15
CCATCTTTTTTTTATTAATCTAAGAATTTTCATAGAAAATAGAATTATAGAACTAATTGCCAAACTATGCAATTTCTTTAAAGAAATGGTCGCCAATTAGAAATCGGCATGGCGTTAAAAACGATAAAGTTCCAACTATAAAAATATATCGCCAGCAAAAGAATCATAAAAACTGTCAGAAATTTTTTACTGGTAAAAAATTTTTCTAAGCCAATAATCGCCATTGGCCAAAGCGGTAAACTATAACGAGAAATGTCTCGGTGTTGAACCAGGATAATCGCTATATAAAAAACTAATGAAAAATAATAAAGTGAACGATAACGACTATTTTTTAGAGAGTAGACCGTCAGTCCGTAAAGAAAAAAATAAAAAATTATCTCCTCAAGCCAGGCGGTGCCAACCCAAACTTTCTGGAAGTTGAAAACCGAAAATGGCAGAGCCAGATGAATATTGTCACCGGAATGAAAGTAGGCAAAGAAATCTCCGTATTGCCGGTAATACCAAGAAAAAACCGCCAACAAAGCTAGAGGAATTAAAAGAACGCTTACCCAAAGCCAGCTGATTTTTTTCATCTTTAACCAGCGTTCCAAAAAAACTAAAACATAGGCAAAAAAAAGTAAAATTCCCGGCGTCTTTGTCACTACAGCAAAAGCACCAGCTAATCCAGCCCATAGGTAGTTTTCCTTTTCAAAAAAATACAATGATATTAAAATTAATAAAAGAAACAGGCTTTCCGGTGCGCCAATTGATCGAACTACCAAAAATTTGGGTAAAAAAAGAAAGACGGCTACCAACAATAAAGGTTTCGTAGTTAGTTTAAATTTTTTCAGAAAAAAATAAAAGAAAAGGGAGAGAAAAACCGTGGCAGCCAGATTAACAAAAACCATCGATTTTAAATATTCTAACCCGTTAACCCGTAAACCCGTTAACCCGACTAACTCTCTAACACCTCTTATTAATATGGGATAAAGCGGTAAGTGGGCAGCGAAGTAGTTAGGAGAGATCGGCAGTTCAAGACCGATTTTTTCAATCAATTTTGGATTATAAAAAGTTTTGGCGACAATTATATAAAGTGGACCATCAAAGTTTCTATAAACATACTGCATGTTTGAGTTTTCGATCTTGAGTCCATACCAAGAACCGACACGCAGTAAAAAAGGTAGCCAAACAACTAAAGTACTAGCTAAAATTACTATGGTTAAGGTAAAATATGGTGATATGCGTTTCAGCATTAAAAATATTGTAGCAAAAAATAAACTGGTTATTCTATTAATCCTCGTTGGTATTTTCTTAAGACTTTATAAACTGAATGAATTCGCCACCTTCCTAGGCGACCAGGGACGGGACGCCATCATTATAAAAAGAATCATCACTTTTGAACATTTTCCCGCCATTGGGCCGACCTCATCTGTCGGTCAGGTTTTCTTAGGACCGTTTTTTTATTATCTCATGGCCCCTTTTCTTTTTTTATTTAGATTAAATCCTTTAGGTCTGGCTTTTGGTTTATCGTTTCTTTCAATCGTTGGACTAATCGCTGCCTACCTCATTGTTAGAAAAGAAATTAACAAAAAAGTTGCTTTGTTTTTTCTCGTTTTGTCAGTTTTTTCCGCTACCCAGATCGAGTTTGCCCGCTTTTCTTGGAACCCCAATCTGTTACCAATTTTTTCTTTTTTAACCCTCTACTTTTTATACCGATCGATTGTTACTAAAAAATATATCTGGCCGATTTTATTTGGGGCTTTTTTATCTTTCTCGATCCAACTCCATTACTTAGCTTTGTTCCTTTTTATACCAATCTTTATTTTCTTCATCGCTAATGGATTTAAAGATAAAAAGTTCTCAATTTCCCAGTTTCCCAACTTCTTAATCTCTGGTGCTTCATTTATATTATTTTCCTCACCACTGATTATCTTTGATTTAAAACATAATTTTCTTAACACCAAAAACTTTATCAAGATCTTTACCGAACAAAAAGTTATTGCCTACTCTCCTCCCCTTGATCGACTGTTAACCACAATTAACTCATTTTTCTCACCCATCCTTAGGGTTAATTTCAACCCAATCTTAACTCTATTAACTTTCCTCGTTTTAATTATTTATTTTTTCAAAAATAAATCTTTTAATAAAAATCTTTTTCTCCAACTTAATTTTTTAAATTTTTTTTTGTATATTTTCGTTTTTAGTCTTTTAAACAGTTTTCGTTATCCTCATTATTACGGACAAATTTATCTTAGTTTTTTTCTTATTCTGGCTTTTATTTCATCTCAATGGTCTAAACACCGATGGACGAAGTTTATTGTTATTGGACTCTTTATTGGTTATATCGCTCTCAATAGCCGAAATTATATTTTCCTTTATAAACAAGGTAATCGACAAATCTGGAGAGCAAAAATAGTCGCCCAAAGCATTATTAAACAAAAACCGCAAATTCCTTATCAAGTTGTCCCAATTTCTTATACGGAAATGGATAGGCATATTCGATACTTTTTAGAGATAATGGGGAAAACGCCCCTTTCAGATGAAAGTTCTGAACAACCAAAAGAGCTGTATATATTGTGTTATGAAAAAGAATGTGATGCTCTCAACCATCCCCAATGGCAGATTGCCGCTTTTAAAAATAAAAAGGTTGAAAAAATTTGGAAAGTTGATAGAGTTAAAATTTATAAACTGATTCACAAAAATAAATAAAATAGGTGTCACGAATGAGGTGACTCTCCAATATGAACATTTCTTTAATAATACCGTGCTATAACGAAGAGATCAATATTCAAAAAGGTGTTTTGGATAAAATTGGTAATTTCACTAGCAATAATGCGACTTTTCTTGAGGTAATTATTATTGACGACGGATCTTCAGATAGTTCAAAAAAAATAATCAAAGAAAAATATCTCAAAACTTTCCCCAAATTTAAATTATTAGAAAATAAACACCAAGGTAAAGCTTTTGCTATCATTAACGGAATTAAAATTGCTCAAGGAGACTGGGTGATGTTTTCCGACATTGACTTAGCTACGCCACTTGAGGAATCTGAAAAATTAATTATTCCAGCTAAAAAAAATATTTCAATCATTATCGGATCCCGCAACAGTCAAAGAGCCGGCGCGCCAATTCTTCGTAAGTTAATGGCAGTTGGTTTAATTTTGATTAGGAATCTTTTTCTTAATTTAAAAGGAATAAAGGATACCCAATGTGGTTTTAAACTATTTAAAAAATCAGCCGCTTTAAAAATCATCAACCGATTAAGAGTCTTTCATAACAATCGCCAGGCTTATGGTTCGTCGGTGACCGCCGGTTTTGATCTCGAGTTTTTGTTTTTGGCAGCAAAACTGGGATATCAAATCGTTGAAGTTCCGGTTAGCTGGCGTCATGTGGAAACAAAAAACGTCGCTTTTGTAAAAGATACGCTGGAAACCTTGAAAGACATTATTAAAATAAAGTATTTTAACCTAACTGGCAGTTATAACTAAACCTAATGTTTCACGAGACTAGAAAGATTAATGAATAAAGCAAAACCACATCTTAAAGAGCATCTAATCCCCGCAATGAATTCTAATTTCCGATAAAATTATTTAAATGAAAAAACGCTTTAAAAAATTTATTAAAAACCACTGGCTTTTCGTTTTGTTTTTAGTCAGTTACTCCACCGCTCTTTTCTATAAGGTAATCGCCCATCCGACACCTTTTTACGACTGGGACGAGTCGCTTTATATCCAAACTGGGCTGGAAATGTTCAAGAGAAGATTCTTCTTGTTCCCTCTCTGGCAGGGAAAAATTTGGTTTGATAAACCACCGTTGGTGCCTTTTTTATATGCTTTAGTAACCAAAGTGTTTTTCTTCATCGCTCCGGAAATCTCTACCCGTCTTTTTACTATCGTCATTGCTCTTATTATTTTAACCTTTGTTTATGCCATCTATAACAGAATTATAAAAAACTCTTTTCTGACGACTTTAATAACGTTGTTGACGGCTGTCGTCCCGATCTTCCTACAACGAGCCCAGGTGGTTAATCTTGACTCTTTTCTCCTTTTAGGCTGGTTGGGTTATCTATTGTTTATGGATAATTTCTGGTGGGGGCTTTTTTTCCTTTTTGTGGCGGTGTTTAGTAAATCTCTTATCGGTTTTTATCCGGTGTCAATTTTCACCGGCTATTATTTCTATCTTTATTTTAAAAAAGAGATTGGTTTTAAAAAATTGAAATCCGTCCTGGTCAAAATCTTTGTCCAATCGTCGATATTACTTAGCTGGTTTATCCTCATGTATCTTAAGTTCGGTCAAATATTCTGGAAGATGCAGATAGTTGAAAGCCATTTCCGCCGCGTGACCGCTTCAATCGAGTTTCACTTCGGCGAGCACCTTTTTTATATTAATTTAGTCAGGGATCAGTTGGGTATATTTTTCTACCTTTCCTTATTGGGGGTTTTAATTATTTCCGTCCAATATCTGCAAGGTAAGTTATCGGCAAAAAACATCTTTTACGGACTTTATCTTCTTCCTTGGTTTATCTTTCTCAACGCCACCAAAACAAAGATTTTTTGGTATCTCTTTGCCACTATTCCCCAGTTTGCTTTTTTAACCTTTTATCCTTTGGTTTTTTTAAAAAATAAAAAAGTTCTCTTTACGTTGTTGACGGCAATGTTGATGATCATTGTCCTATATCAAACTATATTAAAACAAAAACTTTTCACGACTTTTTATTCTCAATACGATTCTTATTATGATCTGGCGATCACCACTAAAAAAAACTGTGACAGTCTAACTCTACTAATTGATAAAAAAACCCGGGGCGATTTTGCTACTTTAGATCGAATGGGTCTGTTGATTACCACCACTAAGTGGTGGGGTAATCATCCGGCCATCGTTTATTACTCCGGCAAGCCGACAGATTTCATTTTCGACAAACAAGAGTTCATTAACAAAATGCCAAATTTAACAAAAGATTCTTGCCTGGCTGCTTCCGATGAAGATCTTAACTTCAGCCGCCAATCACTCAAATTACTGGGAAAATTCGGCCAGATCCGTTTACTAAAGAAGATTTAATTGTGAAAACCGATGGTTGATTCGATAATATAAGACGGTCTTTGTTTTACCTCGTCATAGATTCTTTTAATATATTCGCCCATTACCCCCATGGAGAACAACTGTAAACCGCCGATAAAAACCAGCAGCATCACCGTGGTGGCAAAACCGGGGACGCGGTTATAGTTGGTAGTAAAAAATTTCATATAAACCACCCATATCGCGGCCAAAAAGGAAAAAATTATTGAAGACAAACCTAAATAGAACATGAACTTAAACGGCACATATGAAAAAGAAAAGATCCCGTCAAAAGCTAACTTGAGTAATTTTTTAAAGGTATACCTGCTTTCTCCGGCCAAGCGCGCCTCGCGTTCATATTCAAGCCCGATCTGTTTGAAACCGACCCAACTTCGCAGTCCCCGAATAAATCTATTTCTTTCCGGCAAAAGATTGATCGCCTGGACCACTCGTTTTTTCATAATACAAAAATCACCACTGTCTAAAGGAATATCAATCTCGGCAATCATTTTTAAAAAACGATAGTAAGTAGCAAAAGCCAACTTCATTAAAAATGATTCCTTTCTTTTTGTACGGATAGCGTAAACAACGTCATATCCTTCTTCGGCTTTTTTAAAGAATTTGGGTAAAAGTTCTGGTGGGTCTTGGAGATCGGCATCAATGACCGCCACCAATTCTCCTTGAGCATATTTTAAGCCAGCGGAAACCGCCATCTGGTGACCAAAGTTTTTGGAAAAATTAATTACCTTGACCTGTTGATTGCTTTGATTGAGCTCCACTAGTTTGGGCAGGGTTGTATCACTCGAACCATCGTTGACAAAAATCAGCTCATGTTCTTTTTTCAATGACCTAACTACCTTATTTAATCTTTGGTAAAGAGTGGTAATATTTTTTTCTTCGTTGTAAACGGGAATAATGATTGAATAGTCCATAATTAGTATTATATAATAGTTCAATTATTCTACTATGTTTAATTACCAGGATATTATCTCTTTCTTCAAAAAAAAATTTAATCGAAAAGATCTTTTACTAATAGTTTTTTTAACGTTTTTATACCTGGTCAGCAGAATCGTTAACCTGGACAAATTTCCCATTTTCACCGATGAAGGCATCTATATCCACTGGGCCAAGATCGCCTGGCATGATGCCAGCTGGCGGTTTATCTCGCTCACTGACGGTAAACAACCGCTGCAGACCTGGGCAACCATCCCTTTTCTAAAACTTTTTCCCGGTAACGCTCTTCTGGCCGGCCGCCTGTTTTCTGTCGGTGCCGGATTTGCCGCTTTAGCCGGAGTTTTTAGTCTACTTTACTATCTCTTTGGTAAAAAGGCCGCTTTCCTGGGATCGTTTTTCTATATTATCACTCCTTATTTTCTCTTTTATGACCGGCTGGCTCTCACTGATTCTGCCGTTAACGCCACCTCAATCTGGGTACTGTTTTTTTCAATTTTAATGATCAAAACGTTGAGACTAGATATCGCTTTATTGTTTGGATTATTAGGAGGAATGACTCTTTTAACCAAATCTTCAACGAAAATGTTTTTGCTACTTTCTTTATTATCACCAATAATTTTGATTGGTAGCTCCGGACTCAAAAAAAATTTATTGAAATCTATCAACTATCTAATTTTGTTTGTCGTTGTCGGCTTTTTATCTTTAGTTATATACAATGTCCAGAGACTGTCCCCTTTTCTTCATTATGTGGCCGAAAAAAATACCACTTTTGTTATGACTTTTTCAGAGTTTATCAAGGCGCCTTTTTCCATCGTGGCCGGCAATATAAAGATCGTTCCTTGGTATATTTTCTGGGAAGCTGGTTGGTTAATACCGATCTTAGGAATTATCGGTCTTTTTTCTCTTTATAAAAAAAATCGTGGACTGGCTATCTATTTTTTTCTCTGGCTGCTTCTTCCTTTTCTGGCTATCTGCTTTTTTTCAAAAGTTGTCTTCCCTCGTTACCTAATTTTTTTTGCCAGTCTCCTGCTCATCCTTGCCAGCTACCAACTGAAACAGTTGCCTAAAAAGATCTTATTAGTCATATTTGTTCTATTAACGGTTTTTTTGCTCTACCTAAACTATCCTATTATTTTTAATTTTAAATCCATCTCTTTTCCGCCAGTTGATCGCGGTCAGTACATCGAAGGGCCACCGGCCGGTTGGGGAACAAAAGAAATCATCGATTACACACGAAATAAATCAATAATTAAACCGGTAATCATTTTAGCCGAGGGGAACTTTGGTTTGATTGCCGACATGCTAGATGTTTTTATAAAAAAAGACGATCGGATTGAGATTAGAGGCTACTGGCCATTGGAGGAAAAAAATCTTGTAGAAAACCAAAAGGAACTTGAACAAAAATATGTCTACGTTGTCTTTCCCCACCGTGATCAATTTCCCCAAAACTGGCCGATAAGGTTGATTAAAAGATTCGATAAACCAACCAATAAATCAGCGATTTATTTTTTCGAACTGCAAAAATGAAATATATTGGTATTTTAGTTTTCATTCTGTTGTCTTTTATTGTTTTTTATGAAATTTTTTCCTATAGAGGAATATATTTCTCTAAATACGATAAAGATTATGCTCGAGATCTTTATGATCACTCACAATATAGTATTCCAATAAGTACAAGAACAATTAGTGATGAACTTTTATACCAAGTCGCAGGCAATGATTACTTTAAAACCGGGCAGCTTTTTACAATAAATCCCGAGGCTCCCCCATTGGGAAAATATTTGTTTGGCTTGTCTATCCTCATTTTTAACAACGCTCAGATTATCTCAGTCTTTATTTTTTTGCTTTGCGCATTTTTCTATTTAAAAATTTCAAAATACATCCTAAAAGACAATATTTTTGTTACCCTTTCTTTGTTTTTGTTTATTTTAGAGCCTTTAATTTTTTCTCAAATGTCAAAAAGTATGCTTGATCTGCCTCAACTTCTTGCTTTTTTTATCCATATTTATTCATTTTTATTGTTAATTGACGACGAGAAAAAAAGTGATTGGAAAATCTTTTTTTTGATATTTCTAGCCGGACTATCCCTTGGTTTTTTTATATCAGTAAAAATTGGTTTTCTGGCGATTGCTATTATTTTGGCGGATTTTATCATTCTTTTAAAGAAGAAAAAAATTTTATATATCGTTCCAATCATTGGTCTTTCTGTTTGTATTTATACAATCTGCTATCTGCCTTATTTTCTTCAAGGAAATAATTTAATATCATTTATGAAAGCTCAAAAATGGATATTTCATTATTGGACGACTTCAAAAGTACAACCTATTTACGGAATGATTTTCCTGTCTTTTTTTACGGGATTGACAAAAGGCTGGCATCAAGGAGCTGTTTGGGAATGGGTTCCGGAATGGACAATATTTTGGCCGATATATTTAGCCTCTTATCTGCTTACTCTTAGAACAGCTGCCGGAAATATAACCAAAATGAAAACAAAATATTTGTATCTTATTGTACTTAGCGGATGTTTGCTTTTTACCTTGGCGTTTATTCCTCTATTTATAAGATATCTGTTATTGATTCTGCCTTTGTTAATTATTTTTTTTATTTTTTATCTGAAAGCTTTTAAGCGTTTGTTTATCTTACTTTTTTCGGTTATTTTTCTTACCCAGATTTATCTTTTTTTCCATCCGAATCCTGACCAGGTTGTAAAAAATATTAAAAGAACTTGGGAAAACGGAACCTATCAAGACATGTATAGTTTTTTATCCGGGAGTTCAATAAAAAAATTCAGTCGCTTGGAATTTTGGAGAAAAATGCAGTTATTGGAAAAAAAGCTTGGTGTTGAAAACAGAACAATCGACATTAAATTGGAGAAAATTTATCCTTGGAAAAACAAAGTAAACGCAAACTTTACTATTCTTTATAAAACACGTTTGGGTATATATAAAAATATTCAGCCGGTTACTTTCTCCCGGGAAATCGGAATTTGGAAAATGGCATGGAAAGATAGCTTGATTTTGAAAGATTTTACATTTGATGATCAGATCATCAGCTCGTTTGCTTTGGGTCGCTTTGGGACTATTAAACTTCAAGACGGAACTGTTTTGAGTAAAGAAGGAATGCGTCCTTTTTTTCTTATTATCCCAAATCAAATAGAAGATGACAGAAAAATTCAAAATCAGATTGCAAAGTTGATTGGCAAACAAGCTTGGGATGTAGAAATAGTCTATCGGCCAAACAGTCAACCCGACATTCCTGTCGAGATTGGCTTTCTCAAAGAAGATATTTCATCAAAGTATTTGAAAAAAATAAAATTCTATGAAGCTGTTGTTGTTGAAGAAAGAAGAACACGTATCTACGATGAACAAACAATTAAAAAAATGACACTTGGAACAATTAAACGTATTGAGTCCAAATATTATTCTGTATTAAATCCTGGGTGGGGCGGAAAAGTATTGATTCAAAAACGGAATCACCAAACTGGAGTATTCCAGATGAAAGAAAAAAAAGATGGCCAAGATCTTGTTATAGAAAATAATTACTAATCTTTGCTTTTATTTTTTATAAATCACTTTCTAATAAATTTAAATAGGTATTTATTTTTATCAATAAAAAAAGTTTTGGCCAACTTTAAATTTTCTGTAGCCGTAAACTCCCAACGGCTTTCTTTATAAACAATATTTAAATTTGGAGAAAAAATATATAAAGTTTTCAAATTATTATATTCTAATTCACTATTTGATTTAGGAATCTGATGGTCTTTTTCCAAAAAAAATCTTAAATAAAGAGCGCGCATCTCCAATAAAGTTTTCTGTTACATTGTACGGTAAAGTAGGCAAACTAATAAAAAAATACCGAATAAAAAGTTCTTCTTTGGAAAAGATGATTGTTATCAGTAGTGATATCAAAATATAAACAAGAAAGTCCTGACGGAGTTTCATCTTTTTTTTTCGATATATAAAAACCAAATAAAGTAACAGCAATAATCCCAACAGCACTTTAATTGTAAATAACAGACTTATTAGAACCGGTATATAAGTTGCTTCGTGATCAAAACCAAATATTATTAATAATATTCTAAATATATATGTTATTTTTATATACCATGGAGTTAATGATAACACATTGGTCGAACTAAAATTAGAAATATTGAAAATAAATGCTTGTGTTAGATAAAATCTATTTCTTAGCTCAAAAATAATGATCGGCAGCAATCCAATAAATAATCCTCATATGTAAAGAAATGATATTTTTTTATCTTTCAGTTTTATAAATAAATAAAAAATCGCCAGGAAAATTACCGGGGCAACAAAATAATGCAGATTTATTAATAAACCACCTAACAATCCACATAAAAATATCTTAATAAAAGACATATTAGGATTTTTGCTATTAAAACAACTTAGATATAAGTACCAAAAAATTGGGGCAATTGTAAGGACAAAATTTGGATTCCAATAAAACCTGATATAAGAAACAATCAATGGAGATAAAGCATACATTAACGTCACAATCAAAGCTTTTGTCTCATTCTTTAAATACTGATGTGCAAGCTTGTAAAAAAAATATAAGGCTATTATCATTAACCCAATGTTTATATAAATCGGCCCAAAAACACTATTGTTTGTAAGCATTAAACCCAAAACACCAAAATAATAACTAAGAGAGCCGAAATAAATTTCTCTTATGCCATATTGACCAAACGATAAAGGTGGACCGATTAAAGTCAGTTTTTTTGCCTGCAAAATCCTTAAAGATTGCAATGTATCTCTGGCCATATCCGCAGCAAACCAATAGGTTTGTCTTAAATTAAAATAGTAAAAAAAATAGAGACAATAATTATTAATAGTAAGAATATGGAGTTTTGTCTTTTGATCATCATTTTCTTTTCAAAACAATTAATATCAATACCGAAAATAGTGAAAGGATGTTTCCGATTAATCGACTTAGGGTATCTTCAAAGACGAATTTTAATTCATGTTTTCCTTTAGGCAACAAGACCGTGATCAACTTATACTTATTTTTATCATTGATTCTTATTTTTTTATGATCAAGGTATGCTTGCCAACCAAGAAAATGAAAGGTATTTAGTTGAAATTCTGCTAATGATTTAACATCAACTTTAAAAGTTTTATTCATAAATTTATTTTCCAGAATTTCCACTTTCGCGTTACCTTTATTTAGTTGATAAATCTGTTTTGGTAAATCTTTTTTTTCAATATCTAAGATATAAACTCCTGACTTAGTTTTTTTGGCTTTGATTCCTTTTGGAACAAAATGAAGAACGGTTTTACTTTGTTTCCAGGTGATTTCATCGGTTGTTGTCAAATCTTTATCAGAGACTGAAATTAATGTCTGAGGCCTAAAATATTGCTGGTATTTAAAAATGGTTACACAGATAACAAAAGTTACTAAAGCCGTTGGAATAAAAAACGAAAGTTTGTTTTTGAATATTTTGTCGATGAAAAATAACCAGTATGCACCAACAAGCGAAATGAATATTCCCGTGAATACTGAAAATCGCCAAGGAAACTGCAAATTCCAAAGTAGTTTTATCCTATCCCAAAAAAAAGATGAATAATTTGTGGTCATGAAAAGACTAAAAAACAGTAAGAAGTTAAAAAAAATAAAATTGGTTGTTTCTTTTTTATTTTTCGTTTTAAAAAGGTAAATAAAAAAACCGGCAAGAGAAATTCCAAAAAGTAGAATTGGAATCTTGCCCAACTGGAAGGTCATCCCATCACCCAGACCGGCCACCGAACCGCCAAATCCCCAGGGTGAATACCAAAATTGGTATGGATTAATATAATGTAGTTTATAACTCCCTAGTTCTTGATCAATAAAGGTATAACTTCTTTCGACGAACATCGGCAACCAATAGAAAGCTGATAAACCTAAACTTAATAATGAACCAAGGGCCAAAAACTTGAAAAAACGAAACTGGTCTTTCTTAACCGATAAGAAATAATAAATAAAATAAAATAAGAGAAAAAATATCATTGGCAGCGCCACTAATTGGTGAGCCAGGAAAACAAGATCGAGAGCCACTGCTAACATGATGCTATTTTTAAGGTTAGTTTTTTTTGATAGGCGATGGAAAAAAAGAAAGACTAAAGGAACAAGTGACATAGCAAAAAATTCTGACAACGCTCCCCTCACATAAGCATTAATCGCATGGTAAAAGAAATAACTATAAACGGTGGCGCTTAAAAAAGCGGCTAGTCTCCCTAGATATTCTTTAGCCAACAAAAACATAGAGGCCGCTGCCAATAGAAAACCGAGAATAAACACCAACTTTACCGACCAGATTAAAGAAAAACCCAATAAATGAAAAATTTCGCCCAGGTAATAGACCAACGGCGGGTAGAAGTTAAAAAGTGGATCGCCGAATCCGAAGCTCAACCAATCAACCCAGCGCGGATAAAGATAACCCTGCCTTATTCCTTGATCAAGTAGGTAAAGTCTTACCACGTGCTGACTGTCATGGATAGTAAAATATTGATTATTTAAAAGACTGGTGAAGGTGGGAATTGTTATAATAAGAAGAAGTAACCAGTCAATAACGAACAAGCGTCTTTTGTTCATAAACAAATTATATCAACTTAATGACCGAACTGAAAAATATTAAATCAAAAACTGTCTGGAGTGCTTTCAGCCTTTTTTTTCAAAGCGGCTACTCGGCTTTTCTGGGGTTAGTGGCCAATTTAGTTTTAACCATCATCCTTTCTCCCAAAATATTTGGTATTTATATTACTCTTCTTTCCATGATTTCGTTTTTGAACTATTTTTCCGATATTGGCCTGGCAGCTTCATTAATTCAAAAAAAGGAACTGGCTGAAGAAGATATCAAATCTACTTTCACTACTCAACAAATATTGATTATTTCCTTGATTACCATTGGTTTTGTTTTTGGCCCCTTCGTCAAAAAGTTCTACCAATTACCAACTGACGGTTTATATCTTTATTGGGCATTATTGATTTCGTTTTTTATCTCGTCTTTAAAAACAATCCCCTCGGTCTTTCTGGAAAGACAGATTAAGTATCAAAAAATTGTTTTTGTTCAGGTGATGGAAAGTACCGTCTTTTACCTGGCGATAATTATCTTCGCCTTGACCGGGTTCGGCCTGCGAAGTTTTATCTACTCTGTCCTTTTACGCGCCGTCACCGGGCTCGTCCTCATCTATATCATCTCTCCCTGGATGCCGAAACTAGGTATCTCAAAAAGAAACCTCAAAGAGTTGTTATCTTTCGGAATACCTTTCCAAGCCAGCTCCTTTTTAGCCTTATTCAAAGATGATTTAATCATTTTATTCCTAGGCAAAGTAGTTGGTTTTGAAGGAGTCGGCTATATCGGTTGGGCCAAGAAATGGGCGGAGACACCGATAAGGATCGTCATGGATAATGTCACTAAAGTACTGTTTCCGGTTGTCTCACGCCTGCAAGACAATAAAGCCAAAGTGGGCCAGGTAATAGAAAAAATTCTTTACTATCAAACCGCCATCCTTGCCCCCACTCTGTTAATCGCCATCTTTATTATGCCTAAACTGGTTTATGTAATCCCTAAATATACTAAATGGGCTCCGGCTCTTCCTCTTTTCTATATTTTTGTTGCCTCATCATTTTTGGTAACCTATCTTGCTCCATTTATTAATTTTTTCAACGCTTTGGGCAAAGTAAAGATTTCCTTCAGTTTCATGTTGATCTGGACGGTTATCGTCTGGATTTTGACCCCTATTTTTACTAAATTATTCGGCCTTTATGGTTTTCCGATTGTCCATTTAATTATTTCTTCAACTTTTGGTTTCGTCGTGATTGTGGCTAAAAAAATTATCCCTTTTAATTTCTTTAAACCGATTAGTATCTTCATTACCTCAATTTTCCCCATGGCTCTGGCGATGTATATTATCAATTCACGCCTATCATCTAGCTTAATTATTTCACTTTTTTCTGTGTCGTTAACCGGTGGTTTAGTGTATATAATTTTCCTAAAATATATTTTTAAATTAGACATTGCTAAAAACATTAATTATTTGCTCAACCGTCAATGAAAGAATCACTGGCCATAATCACGGTCGTCTATGAAAGCCATGAAGCCACTCAAGATTTCCTGAGATCCTTAGAAAAACAGTCTAATCAAAACTTTCATCTTTTCTTGGCCGACCTGTCAAAAAACAAAAAAAGATTAAAAACTGATATCCCGATGACGATACTGCCTTCGACTAACAATGGCTATGCTCACGGAGTCAACGTCGGTCTTAAAAAAGCATTAGGAGAGGGTTTTGAATATTTTTGCGTTATCAACAACGATACCTATTTTAATAACGATTTTGTCGAAAAAACTATATTATCTATCCTCCATCATCCATCTTCTATTCTCGGTGGCAAAATCTACTATGCTCCAGGTTATGAATATCACAAAAATCGGTATCAAAAATCCGACCTGGGGAAAGTTTTCTGGTATGCTGGCGGCCAGGTGGACTGGGATAACGTTTTCACCCCTCATCGGGGCATCGACCGAGTGGATGAAGGTCAGTACGATCGGTTTGAAAAAACAGACTTTATTACCGGCTGCCTGGTGGTTTTTGACAAGGAAGTAATTAAACGGGTCGGTCTTTGGGACGAAAGCTATTTTCTATATTTCGAGGATGCTGACTATGATGAAAAAGCCAAAAGAAAAGGGATAAATTTGTATTACGATCCGTCGATTGTCATCTGGCACAAAAATGCCCAGTCGACCGGAGGTGCTGGCTCAAGCCTTCACCAGCGTTATCAAGAAAGAAATCGGTTGAAATTTGGTTTGAAATACGCCCCATTGAAAACCAGGCTTTACTTGATAAAAAACTATTTAATAAAACAATTCAAACGCTAACCGACAACCGGTGTTTCTCCTCTTGTTAATTATTCGATATATCCGTTAAGTTTAAGCTTGTTGAGAAGTTCTTCTCTTCTGTTATCTTGTAGATATAAATCTGTTCTTAAATTAAAACCTGTTGGACTCTTTAAAACATTAACTCCTTTAATATTTTCGATTGAGGTGTATTTACTACTCATCCAGTCAAGGAAAAACTTGCCAAACTCCAAGGCTGGCGTCATAAAAATCGAGGCTTCATGTCTAAAAATAATCACGGCTGGTGGGTTCTGTTCAAATTGACTAATAAATGAACTCTTTAAATAATTATCTTCTCTAAACTGTGGTAACAAAGTAGGATATTTGCCTGGAAGACGAGGTTTTTTGACAAAAAATTCCTCTTGTGGTTCGTAGGGACCCACCCAATAATAATCATTTTGGTCTAAGACTTGGTCTAAAAAATCAGCCGTATATGACAGATCATATATGTGAGGCATCTTCTGCGTATAGACCTGATACCATTTATCATAGGTATTCTTAAGTAAAAAAATCAGGGTAAAAAAAACAAAAATCGCCAGGGTGACTTGGGTAATTCGCCTCAAATCGTCAATTAAAACTTCTCGAACCTTTAATTTTTTTAACAGATATAAAGCAACAATTGCCGAAATCACACCTAAAACGATAAACAAACCTCCTTGATAGTCGGTCTCGTGGTAGTTTTGGATATCGCTTCTGGGAGCAGAAAAGGAGAGAAGGAAAAAAAACAATGTTCCAATCATGAGATTTTTTGACAAGAGCAAGAGTAACAATGTTAAACTTCCCAGACCGGCCAAGACACCGACCGGTAAGTATAAATCGAAAAACTTTATCTTGGTTAAAAGCGGCAGATAGCTGCCATAAAAATTGTAGATTAAGGTCAATCCAAACTTAAGCGGATTAAAAAATCGGCCTCTCACGTAGTTCGGGATACTGATATAAAGTTTGGTATTGTAAACGAAGTTGGCAAAATAAAAATCATAGAGAGATTTTGTCAAAAGGAGATAGATGAAATAAATGATATAGGGGGCAGCGCAAACGGCGAAAAATACAACAATCTTTTTAGATTTAAACCCAATCAAATATAGCTGCCAAAGATAGAAAACCAAGGCTAAATACAAGAATGTCATTGAAGAAAAAATCAAACAAAAAGTCGCCAGCGACGAAACTAAGACGACCTGATAGTTAACCTTTTTGCTTATTGTTTGGACTAATAGCAACCAAAAAATGATTGAAAAAAATAGAATTGCTAAACTATCAGCCAGATAAAGATGAAACCAAAAATATACCGCCAAAAGTGGATATAAAATAAAAAATCCAAGATAATAGTAGTAAAAATCTCGGTGATTTTTCCTAATCCAGAAACCGATAATGAGTAAACCTAAAAAAGTCACTACCGCCCACCAAAATCTAAATAGAGTATAAGAATTAAAGGAAATTTTCAAAAGTATTGCTGCCAGATACCAAGCAAAAGGCAGATGATGATCAAAAAAACTCTTATAGGGAATTTCCCCATTGTTAATTGATGTTCCACCAAGTAAGTTGATAAATTCATCGGGGTAGGAAAGATAGTCGGCATTAACTTTGTAAATGATAAAGATAACGATAAATAACAAGGCTTCTGCTAATAGCAGTTTATGTTTATTGAAAAAATCAACTAATTTGTTCATGTTTGGTCGAGAACCAAAGAAAATAAATCAAATTAATAATCGAAAACGCTAGAATTATTATATGCTTTAATGACAGTTTTTCAACACTATCCCACCCGCCAAGTCTAATGTAGGGATAATAAGAAAGCAGCAATCCTAGAAAAAAAATATTCAACCGATAAACCAATTTCTCAAAATAAGGCAAAAAGACAAAAAGAACCAAGAAATACCATGGCTGAATCTCGGAAAAAAAGGTTAGATAACCCAAAATAATTAGCAAGCCAATCAATATTAACACTACACCCCGGGGGTGAGTTTTAGGTCTTACTAAAAATATTAACGGTAAAGTAATATATTTAATTCCTCCGGATAATAACAGTAATAACCTAGCAAATAAATTCTTTTCTTTAAATAAATAATAAATTCCGATAATCGCCAAAGATGTCGCAATTAAATCATTGTGGGCGTTAACCAATCCTTCAATAAGAATTAGAGGATGGGTGGTAAAAATTATGGCCCATTTTTTATTTAATTTGTTTAGATAATAAACTGCCAAAAGATAAAAAAAGAGCCAGGTGATTTTAAAGAGAAAAAAACTAATAATAAACTTACCAAAACTAAAAAATGAAGGAACCAAGGTAATCAGTAAGAATACTGGACCATAAGGATAGGTTCGATGAGTCCAGTGCATAAAACGTAACCAAGGATCACTAGAAAAATCTAGCGCTTTATAAAGATAGGGATTTTTGCCGTAAAAGGTCAAGATTTTCGCGTCAAAAAGATAGTTAAAAAAATCATGGGAAAGAAAAGGATAGGACAACAATAATAAAATTCCAATTATTAACGCTAATCTTAATGGTTTAATCTTTTTTGAATGCTTAACAAAATAAAAAGAAAAAAAGAATAAGATAATAATTAAAATTAAGTAGATTACCCAAGACCACTGCCTCTGGTAATAGCCTAAGTAGACTAAAACATTACGAAATTGGGTCCAAAAGGGAGAGTTAATAAGAGTCAGATTAGGATCAACCAATGCATAGCCATAGATCGATAGAACAAGAAGAAAGAATATATAAAGTACTATCATGTATAATTTAGTTAACTAAAGCATGAAAAAGAGCCAACGACAGTTAATTATACAATTTTCTCTCCTCTTCTTAGTGTTTTTTTTCTTTGCTATTTTTCGATTTTATAATCTTGATAAACGAATTATTTTTGATTGGGATCAGGAAAGAGATGCCAACATAATTAAGCAACTTCTTGTTGATCACAAATTAACTTTAATCGGTCCCCGGGTGGTTAGTGAGAGTGGGTTTTTTTTAGGACCTTATTTTACTTACTTATTAGCTCCTTTTTACTTACTTACCAATCTTCATCCTCAAGGATTAATTTATTTTATTATTTTTTACAACATCATTTTTTTTGCGTTCAGTTATTTAATCTTAAAAAAAATTTATGGATTAAATCAATCCCTTGGTTTTCTTTTTTTATGGGCTATAAATTTTTTATTGGTTGAATATGATGTCATTCCCTGGAACTCCATTCTTATTCCACTTGGAGTAGTCATGACTTGGTTGTTCTTATATAGAATATTTAAAAATAATGCTACAGAAGACTGGTTCTTGTTAGGCTTGGTTCTGGGTTTTTTTGGCAATATGCACTTCCAGTTTATATTTATGATTTTATTTTCCGCTTTTTTCCTAGTCCTTTATCAAATCAAAAAAAAAGCTTTTGATTTAAAAAAAATCTTCGTCGCAAAACTCAGTTTTCTGGCAATGTTCATCCCTCTTTTAATCTTTGATCTAAGACACAACTTTATAAACGGTAAACAGTTTATAAACTTTTTTTTTACGAATCTTAACAAAAATGTATTTGACCCATTCGCATGGATTCCAGTACTAACCAACTTTTTTTATCCTCTTCTATTAATAAAAAATACGTTGCTTACAGTAGTTTTTTATCTTTTATTAATTACAACGAATGTTGTTTTAATAAAAAGGAGTAAAAACTTTTTTAAAATTTTTTATTTATCCTCATTAATTTTGTTAGTAATAACGCCAATTTTTTTTATACTATACGGTAAAAGGCCATCAGAATATTATTTCCTCTACTTGTATCCGTTTATTTTTATTCTTCTTATTCAATTTTTTCTAAAATTTAAGGCCGTAAGAATCTTATACTTGTTAGTTCTACTCAACCTAATTTTTTCATACGGTCACCTAAAACGAATCCTTAAAGTAAATTTGTTAGGCTTATTATATAAAGATAAAATTGTCACAACCATAAAAAAAGATTTAGGAAATAGAAGCAGTGATATTAGTCGCGATCTTGGTATAGGCCGTGATACCGGCTTTGGATATTTGATTGATTATTATAAATTAAATAAAAGAAAAGGTAAAGTTACGGATCAAGTCCAAATTAGATTTCCCCCACAAAAACATGATTTAATTATTGGGGAATATGGAATTAATTATTCCTGGCAAAATAAATGAAAAATCAAATTTCAATCATAATCCACTCACGTAACTCAGAAAAAGATATTGAAGAAGCAATCAAATCTGCTCAATTCCTCTCTAAAAATATTATTTTAGTTGATATGGAAAGCGGTGATAGAACTGTCGAGTTAGCTAAAGAATTGACTGTCCAGATTTTTACCTTTCCAAAAAAAAGATATGTGGAACCGGCCAGAGAGTTTGGAATTAATAAGTCGACAACCGACTGGGTTTTTATCTTAGACGCTGATGAAAGAATAACGAAAAAATTGGCCAAGGAAATAACCGACTCGGTTGAGGAGCGAAGCGGGAAAACCGAGTCGGTTGATATTACGCATTTCAAAATTCCTCGTAAAAACATTTTTATCGACCGTTGGCTAAAACACGGCGGCTGGTGGCCAGACTATCAGATACGACTCATCAACAAAAAGTATTTTAAAAATTGGCCAAGAGAAATACACTCTACTCCTACAATTGCGGGTAAATGTGGCATTTTAGAAAATTCCCTTGTCCATTATTTCCACGGTGATTTTGAACAGATGGTCAATAAAACGGTTATTTTTGAAGATATCGAGTCTGACCTGCTTCTCAAGGCAAAAAAACCAGTTAAAACCTTAACTTTTTTTAGAAAATTTTTTGGTGAGTTATATCGACGTTTAATAAAAAACTTTGGTTGGTTTGATGGAACGGTTGGTGTAATTGAAAGTATTTATCAAGCTTTTTCCAAAACTATTACCTATCTATTTTTATATGAAAAATCGACTAAAGGTCGATCAACCTCTGATCGAAAAAAAATCGGTCTTTATAATCCCTTCCTCGATACTTTAGGCGGCGGTGAAAAACATATTTTATCAATCCTCGAAGTTTTGGCCGAAAAGGGATTTGAAATTAATGTTTTCTGGAATAAAGATCTGTCGAGCGAAATTAAAAACCGTTTCTCACTACAATTTATCGATAAATTTAATTTTTTACCCAATATTTTTAAAAAGAAAACTCTTGCATTTTTAACTTTAAAGACTTTACGGATTTTAAGGACATTCGACTATTTTTTCTATGTCACTGACGGCAGTTATTTTTTCTCTTCCGCTAAAAAAAACTTTGTTTTTACCATGGTACCGGATAAGAAACTTTATAATTTAAATCTTTTAAATCGGCTAAAACTTTGGCACTGGCAGTTTATCTCTAACTCAACCTTTACTCAAAAATGGCTGAAAAAATGGGGCATAAACTCCCAAACTATTTATCCATATATTGATGATCGGCTGATTAAATCAGATATTAATAAGGTGGTTAAGCAACCAATTATTCTTTCGGTTGGTCGTTTTTTTAGCCATCTGCATTCTAAAAGACAGGCCGTCCTTGTCAATTTGTTTAAAAAACTTAAACAACAAAATTCACTGTTCAAGGAGTTTAAACTAATTATGGCCGGCGGGTTAAAAAAAGAGGACGAGGAATACTTCAATCAATTAAAGTCACTTGCTAAAAACGACTCTTCAATTATTTTCAAAACTAATGTTTCTCTTGATGAACTTTATAAACTTTATGAACTTTCTACTTACTTCTGGCATTTTACCGGTCTTGGTACCGACGAAAAAACCCATCCCGAACAAGTAGAGCATTTTGGAATCGCTCCTCTTGAGGCAATGGCGTCAGGTTGTCTAACCTTCTGTTACAATGCTGGTGGACCAAAAGAAATTATTAAAGATGGTAATAACGGCTTTTTATTTAACGACGAAAAAGAACTGTTTACTAAAATGCAGGCGATAATAATCAATAAAAATAGACAATTAATTATCAGAAAAAATGCTAATGACTACATTAGAGAAAATTTTTCTTATCAGGTTTTTAGAGATAGAGTTAGAAAATTAATAATTGATCCGCCAGCTGGCGGATGAAAATTACTATATGATCTCAATCATTATTCCTGTCTACAAAAATACCAGTCTATTTATCAAAAACTTAAAGCATAATCTACCTTTTTTGACCGGTTGTCAAATTATTATCGTCAACGACGACCCGGAAACAAGCTTGAAAAACGAACTTAAAAACTTCAAAAATATCACTTTAATAGAAAACAAGAAAAATTTAGGTTTCGGAGGGACGGTCAATCGCGGCGTCCAAGAAGCAAAAAACCAATATCTTATGTTTTTAAACAGTGATGTTGTCTTAAATGATAAAAGTTATGTGAGGGGACTTGATTATTTCCGAGATAAAAGTCTTTTCGGTATCAGCTTCTCCCAGAAAGAAAAAGATGACACTATCGTTGGAAAAAATAAAATTTACTGGCTCAATGGATTTTTCGCTCATCAAAGAGCAACTAATCTTCAGCCAGGCGATAATGGTTGGGCCGAGGGCGGCTCCTGCCTCATCGACAAAGAAAAATTTTTAAGACTAGGTGGCTTTGATCCTCTTTACTCTCCTTTTTATTGGGAAGACATCGATCTTTCTTACCGCGCCTGGAAAACAGGTTATAGAATTATTTTTGAACCTAAGATACTAGTAAAACATCATCACGAAACAACTATCAACAAATATTTTACAAAAGTCCGCGTTAAAACTATCGCCTATAGAAATCAACTTATTTTTATTTGGAAAAATCTGACCGATCGTCAACTAATTTACCAACATTTACTTTTTCTCCCAATTACCGTATTAAAATCTTTAGTTAAGTTCGACTATATTTTTTTAGCCGGTTTTATCAAAGCCTTACTAAACTTACCTTGGATAGTAATTAATCGATTCCATCAAAAAAAGATGTTTAGCGTCTCAGACGAAACAGTTTTAAAATTATTTAAGAATGAATAAAAAAATTTTTGTCTCTCTGCTTTTGATTACGGCCGTCGGGCTTCTGCTGCATTTTTATAAAATTAATCAGTCACCGCCCTGTTTAAATGCCGATGAAGCCAGTTTTGCTTATAACGCCTATTCGATATTAAAAACCGGCAAAGATGAATACGGGACCCTCTTTCCCTTAAGACTAAAATCGTTCGGAGATTATAAAATGCCGTTAATGACTTATCTGTCGATACCGTTCATCGCTATTTTTGGTCTAAATGAGTTTTCGATAAAGCTTTTAAACAGCGTCATTATTTTATTTTTTCCGTTTGTTGTATACTCGTTTTCTCGTCAATTTTTCAAGAATAAAAATATTTCGCTGTTGGCGGCTTTATTGTCCGTCTTATCCTGGGGAATACAGTCTATGGGTCGTCAACTCCACGAAGCACTATTGACTAGTTTTTTAGTAATGTTAAGCGCTCTTTTTTTTATCAAAGCGATCGAAGAAAAGAAATATCGATATAAATTAATATTCTTGCTGTCGGTATTTTTCTCACTTTTTAGTTATCAATCAAGTCGAGTATTTGCCTTATTCTTTTTTATCTACGTCTTATATTATTGGATTAAAAAAAGATTCAGCCTTAAATTTTTTATTGCTTTCATCTCTATTTTAATTATCTTTGGAATCACCGACCTTAAATATAAACCTACTCGAGTAGTTAATCTGTTATTTTTTAACAATCTTGGTTTCAACCTGGAAATTGATCAATTGAGGGCGGAGGGCGGTCCGCGATTTTTATACAATAAGCTAACTGTTGGTTTGAAAGATGTTGTTTATAACTATTTAAAATATTTCTCACCTCAATTCTTGATTACTAATGGTGATGAAAATTTCCGATTTGGATTTCCTGGGCTCTCACCACTTACGCTTGTTGAATATTGTTTTTTTCTTATTGGTGTTTACTATCTAATAAAACATAAAACCCGGTGGCGTTTTTATCTTATCGCCCTACTACTTGTTTCTCCACTAACCGCTAGTTTATCCTGGAATACCGGATCATTGACAAGATCGTTTTTTGTCCTTATTCCCATTTTAATAATTATTAGCTATGGTGTCGTAAATTTTATTCAGATACTTAATGGAAAAAACAGAATAATCTTCTATATTATTCTTGCTGCCAGCTATTTATTTTTTATTTTTTACAACTGGGATTTTTATTTAAATCATTATCCAAAAAGAGGAGTTGTCATCCAATCATGGCAATGCGGTTATAAACAGTTGACAGATTATATTCGCCAAAATTATTCTAAATACCAATCTTTCTATATTAGTAAGGAACACGGTGAGCCTTATATTTTTTTTCTATTTTATCTTCGCTACCCACCAAATAAATATCAAACTCAAGCGAGATTAAGCCCTCCTGATCAATATGGATTTGGCCAGATTGAAAAATTTGATAAATTTGATTTTACTTTTAAACTACCAAAAAATGGTAGCAATTTTGTTTCAGTAGCTTATCCCCACGACTTCAAAGGACAAGTAGATGAAACACTTATAAAAAAAATCAAAGTAAGAAATGAGGAAATCTTCTGGATCTATTCAGTCGAATAAAGAAATGTTAAACAAATAGGGTAAGAACAATATTATATAAAGCATGAATTATTATCGGTAACGTCAAACTTTGCCTGGTTAAAAAAATAAAAGAAAGTACCAAACTTAGAATCATATCGGTTAACATAAAAATCAACAACAGGTTGCCGGTAATATGAATATTGGTAAATAGAATAGGTACATGAAGGAAAAAAAATAATATACTGGCAAAGAAGGAGGCGGTATAGATGTTGTGTGAGTCTTCATACAATTTTTTAAGAATAAAACCTCTTGATAAAATCTCTTCGGAGATGCCGGTTGCCAGAGCCAGTAAACTAACCCATAAAACATAGTTCAGCGCCGGTGGTTGACTAAAAAAGATAAGTTTTTTAAATCTGAAATAGTTGGCCAACAAAGCGCTAGCAATGAAAACTGCGCCTATCATCAGTCCAAAGAGTAAGTCTTTTAAAATCATCCGTGGCTTCAGAAAGAGAGCGGGAAAAAAATTCTTTTTGTCTACCGTCTTTAAGTAGTAATAAACCGGAACAATAAAAACTAATGGTTTAGCCACTAATTCATCAAACCATTCGGGCATTCGCAGATTGACTCGATAAACGCTCCAAACAATTAAAATAACTGCCCAAAGATTGAGCGCCTTCTGCGTCGGGGATACTTTTTTCTTCATTTAAATTAAAATATAATCTATTCTAAAAAGTCTTTCAACTTTCTCGCTCGAGTCGGGTGCTTTAGTTTACGGATCGCTTTTGCCTCTATCTGCCTTATCCTTTCTCTGGTAACGCGAAACTCACGCCCCACCTCTTCCAGAGTCTTAGACTTACCATTGTCCAAACCAAATCTCATAATCAAGACTTTTTTTTCTCGAGAAGAAAGAGTGTCTAAAACTTTGCTGAGAGCGTCTTTCAAAAGTTCCTTTGAGACTTTATCATATAAGGTTGGTTGATTTAGATCGGAGACGAACTGTTCCAAAGTCGCTTCTTTATCATCTCCCACCGGCGTCGACAAAGACTTCGGTTGTTGAGAAATCTTAATCAGATTTTCGATCTCGGTCACTGACATCTGCATTTCTTTAGCAATCTCCTTAAGGCTTGGTTCTCTGCCCAGCTTCTGATTCAATCGCCGATGAGTTTTATAGTAACGATTGATGTGATCGACCATGTGAACCGGAATCCTAATCGTCCTTGATTGGTCAGCGATCGCCCTGGTGATTGCCTGCCTTATCCACCAAGTAGCATAGGTAGAAAATTTATAACCACGCCGCCAGTCGTATTTCTCGACACCGCGGATCAAACCCCGATTACCTTCTTGAATTAGGTCTAAAAAAGAAAGGCGGCGCCCAAGATATTTTTTGGCGATTGAAACAACTAATCTAAGATTGGCTTTGATTAATTTTTCTTTTGCCTTGGCACTATTTTTCTCGTACTGCTTGGCCAGTTTTATCTCTTCTTCAAAAATTAAAAGAGGAGTTTTACCAATTTCCTTAAGATACATTTTAATTGGGTCAAGCGACTCACCGTGTTTTAAAACCACCAACTGCTCCAACTCTTTTTCGATCTCTTCAGTTGACTTTTTAGCATCATTTTCTTCTCTAGTAGACAAGGTTTCAAAGATATCGATATTTTTTATTAAAGCCTCATTAAAAAAATCGTCTATTTCTTCCAGGTGTTTCTCTGGCTCAGAATATATTAGAAAGATATCATCTTGCGCCAGAAAACCGTCCTCTTCTCCTTGCTTAATTAAATCTTTTAAGGTTTTTGGCAGCTTCTGTTTAGTCATAGATAGATTTTATAACAGAACAATGGTTTTCTCTACTTGATTTAGTTGTTTATTAAGTTCTCTTAGTTGTTTCCTTTTTTCTTCTGCCATTTCCTCTTTTGAAGAAAGTAGTTCGGTAATTTTTCTTTTTAAGCTCGTTTTTTTCAACTGATAGGAAATTTTTTCAGCATTTTTTGTTTCCAGTTCGATGTCATGACTAGCAAACAAATAGATTTCATCAAAAACTGACAACTGCTCTTGAGCTAAAACTTTAGCAAATTTTTGTAAGTTAAATTGACCAGGATGATTTTTTTTGTATTCGAGAAATGATTGATAAACTTTTTGATAGGCAGGAAAAGAAAAATCTTCTAAATTTACTATTCGACTAACGCTTTCTTCCGTTTGATAAGGATCGTTGCTTTGAAAAATAAAGCTTAGAAGATATTTCTGCAAGATTAGGTCTCGATTCTGTTCATGACTGCTTTTTGTCGTAACAAACGAACTCATTTTTCTTTTTGTTTTATACTTTAGTTTTCTTATTAAACCTTCAATTATTGAGTCACTAACCGACAAAAGGTTGGCTAATTGCTTGATATAATGCGACTGCACGATCGGATTTTTAATCTTTTCCAGATAAATAACCATTTCATCGCCAATCTTTTTTTTACCAAATGGTTTGCTAATCGAGTATTTCTTTTGGAAAAAATTTAGAAGAAAATCATATATTGGGATCGGTGACTTGATTATTTTTTTAAACTTAACTAAATCGCTCCTGACTGCCTCGTCCGGATCTTTGGCGTAATCAAACAAGACCACACTCGCCTCTATGTCTAAACTTTCAATCTCTTCGACGCTGCGCTTAATCGCCTCTTCACCAGCCGGGTCGGCATCCAAAAATAAATTAATTCGGTTGACGTATCGTTTTAACAGCATCAGTTGTTCTTTGGTAACCGCCGATCCCTTAATCGCGACCACATTTTCTATTCCTTGCTGAAATGGGGAAATCATATCAAATTCGCCCTCAACTAAAAATACATTTCCTTCTTTTTTAATCATCTCTTTGGCTAAATCGATACCAAAAAGTGTCTCCCTTTTGTGATAAAGCAATGTCTCCGGAGTATTAATATATTTGGCTTCATTTTTCTTACTTTCTATTACCCGGCCCGAAAAACCGATAATCTCTCCCCGAGGATTAGTGATGGGAAAAATTAGACGACCACGAAAGCGATCATAATAATCCTTATTCCCCTTAATAATTAAGCCTGTTTCAGAAACTTCCTCTGGCTCATAATGTTTCCTTCGCAGAAAAGAGAATAAAGACTTCCAAGATAAGGGGGCGTAACCTAGCCTGAATTTATCGATTATCTTTGGATTAATTTCTCGGTTGGAAAGATAGTCTTTGCCCTTTGTTCCATACCTGGTCTTGTTTAGGATATATTGGTAATATTGAGTGGTTAAGTTGTTGATTTCGATTAACCGTTCTTTCTTTTTCCAAACTTTATCCTCAAAACCAACCTTCTTCAACCTAATTCCTAGTTTTTGCGCCAGATCCTTTAACGCTTCATAGAAGGTAATGTTTTCCCACTTCATCAAAAACTTAATAATGTCTCCGCCTTCACCACAGGCACCAAAGCAATGCCATATCTGCCTCTCCGGCGAAACGACAAAAGAAGGGGTTTTTTCTTGATGAAACGGGCAAACAGCCTTGAAATTACGACCAGATTTTTTCAAGGTAATATGTGAACCAATGAAATCAACAATGTCAATTTTTCTCTTTATTTCTTCAACCGGATTCTCCATTTAGTTTATTTTATCATGATAAAACCGATTTGCCTACGATAAAATTTATTGGCTTGTCTTTTATAAATTTTCTTATTAAAATAGAGTTAATGCTATATCTCTTTCTTGACCAAAATACAATTAAAGTGCTTTTGCTTAAAAAAACCATCATGGGTCAATATGAGTTATTTTTTTTCGATAAACAGCACCAGACCGAACTATTAAAATTAGGTAAAGTCGTCAGTACCGATCTTCTCGCTTCAGCCATCAAAGAGGCTGTCAGTACCTCTAAAGAAGGATTAAGAGACAAGATTGTTTATCTTATTCTTCCCCAAGAGAGCTTCTTATTTTTACGAATGACTATTCCTAGCGATATTGCCCCTTCAGCCTTACAATCATTTATTAATGATAAGGCACGGGCTGAATGGCAGGTTAATCTTGAAGACTTTTCTTATGATTATCTTATTGAAAAAAAAGAGGATCAATCTGTTATTAATTTATTTGCTCTCGAAAAAAGCGTTTTAGCCAAATACCAAGAGGTTTTTACTCTTATTGATTATAAAATTGTCAATGTTTTACCGGAAACCTTAGCCTGTTTTAAATTATTTGAAAAAACATTAAGAAAGGATAAGTTAGAGAGAATATTGTATGCTACTCTTAATAGAAATACTTTTTCCGCCTATCTATATGATTCCAAAGGGTTAATCTCCGCCGATAAAATAAAGGTTTCCCTACCTAAAGATACCCCGATAGAAACAGTCGTCAAAGAACAATTAGCCGAGTTAGAAAAAAAGGGACAAAAACTAAATCGTTTGATTATTTCTGGCGAAAATTCAGAGACGATTAGGCAAGACACTTTTACTAAAGATGTAGGTTTATGGACCAATCCTTTAAAAAAAATTGTTTCTGGCTTTTATCAAGACTATTTGAAGCAGTTAGTGACTACTGATCACCAATCATTTCCCATCTTGAAGTTTGATGTTTGTTTCGGAGCTTTTATCTTTTCGGTTGAAAATAAGCAGTTTTCTATTTTAAAAAAGAATTCACGTTTTAAGCTGTTAACACATAAAAAAATCTCATTGCCAAAAATTTCTTTGCCTTTAAAGGAAACAGTCATTTTTTTAATTTCCTTTGTCTTTTCTTTCTTTGTTTTTACCTTTATTAGCCGATCTAAGATTAACCTTCATTCTTTTAACAATCTAATAAAAACCAAGCCATTTACTCGACCGGTTACTCCAACCATTACCAACATCCCAACAGCTACGCCGACACCAAGTTTTAAAAAGGGAGACCTGAAGATTAAAATATTAAACGGTTCGGGAACAAGAGGAAGAGCTGCTGAGCTAAAAGATCTCTTCAGCAATAAAGGTTACGGAGAAATTCTTACCGATAACGCTGACCGTTTTGATTATTCAAAAAGCATTCTCCAGATTAAAAAAGATCGACAGCAAGCAGCTATTTGGATAAAAAACGATGTTAAAAATGTTCTTCCTAACCTAAAATCAGAGGTGCTGGATGCCAGTCAAGCCGCCGATATCGTTTTAATTGTCGGAAAAGATTTTGCCGGTCTTTGACCTTAAATAATAAGGGGTTGTAAACCACACTCCAAATCTATATTGGCTATATCTATGGAAAATAAAAAAGAAGAACTAAAAAATAAACTCAATAGTATTTTAAAAAAAGCTAATCTTATCCTAAAAAAACAAGAGTTGGAAGATCTGAAAAAACAAGTCAGTAATCCAACTTTTTGGCAAGATTCGAGAAAAGCAAGCGAAGTGATGAAAAGAATTACTTCATTAAAAAAAGAGATTGACGATATTGAAATGATGCAACTCCTTTATGAAGAAGACAGTCTTAAGGAAGCGGAAGTATTAATTAACCAGTACGAAATTCTTCTTTTTCTTTCTGGTACTTATGATCGCGGCGATGCTATTTTTTCCATCCATGCCGGACAAGGCGGCACCGAGGCGATGGACTGGGCATTCATGCTTTTCCGCATGTATACCAGATATTTTGAGAAAAAGGGCTGGCGGTTTGAGGAGTTGGACCGTGTCGCCGGCGAGGAAGCCGGCATCAAAAGTTCAGTAATAACTGTTAATGGATCGTATACTTACGGTTATCTTAAGGCCGAAGCCGGTGTTCATCGTTTGGTGCGTCAATCCCCTTTTAACGCCGATCAACTGAGACAGACTTCGTTCGCCTTAGTTGAGGTTTTACCGATCATCAAAGACAGGGAAATAAATATAAAAGAGGATGATCTGGAATGGCAATTTTTCCGTTCTGGTGGTCATGGTGGTCAAAATGTCAACAAAGTTGCCACGGCCGTTCGTCTAATCCATAAACCGACTGGAATAATCGTTTCCTGCCAACAAGAAAGACAACAAGGACAAAACAGAGAGAATGCCTTAAAGATCCTTCGAGCCAAGCTTTGGCAAATCGAAGAAGAAAAAAAGACCAGGGAGATAAATGCTTTCAAAAAAGAGAAAATTGCCTCCTGGGGAAGACAAATCCGCTCATATGTTCTCCATCCCTATAAACTAATAAAGGATCTCCGAACCGGTCATGAGGAAACTAACACAGAAGCAGTCCTTAACGGAGAGATCGACGGCTTTATCGAAGCCTACCTTAAAGGAAGCTCAAATCTCAAATCCTAAATGTCAAATCTAAATCTAATCCCGCTCAGCGGGATGGATTTGCATTTTGTATTTTGCGATTTAAGATTTTTAAAATTGATATTCTTTTAAAATATTGCTATTCTAAACTTATATGGACAACTCATCAATCAATAATAACCTTATTCACCATCTCAATAATCAAGATCAGGGAAAATCTTTCTCATCGTCTTTTTTTATTAGTTTGATCGTCATCGCTATCGTAGCCGGCACCGGACTTGGTCGACTAATAACTAGAGTAACCGTAAAACAAGAAAAGTCGACTACTTCCACTAACGAAACCACGACAAAAAAATCAGCGGGGATTGTTGATAAAAAAACCTTTAAAGATAACGCCGAAGGACTATTAAAGGAAGGCGGTATCGACGGCGAGGGAAATTTCCATTTAGAGCGAGCCGGGGGTGAATCTCAAAACGTCTATCTTACCTCGACAACAGTTGATCTTTCCCAGTTTGTTGGAAAAAAAGTCAAAGTCTGGGGAGAGACATTTAGTGCGGAAAAAGCCGGTTGGTTAATGGATGTTGGACTGGTTGAGGTTCTACAATAAAAAAACTTAAATGATAACTTTTGACAAGGTAACAAAAAAGTTCCCCCTAGGCAATCTTGGTCTTGATGAGGCTTCTTTTGACATTGAGGAAAATGAGTTTGTTTTTTTAGTTGGTCCTTCGGGGGCCGGAAAAACCACTATTCTAAAATTAATTACTAAAGAATTAGCGACCACCACGGGTTCAATTATTGTTGACGATCTAGATATTACTGCCAACCATTTTAGCGAACTCATTTCTTTAAGAAGAAAGATTGGGGTAGTTTTCCAAGACTTTAAAATACTAACTGATAAAAACGTTTACGAAAATATTGCTTTAAGCTTAAAAGTAATTAATTTCCCAGCGACGCAGATAAGGCAAGAGGTAAAAAAGGCCCTTAGTTTTGTTAATCTTTCTCAAAAAGAAAAAGTTTTCCCCTCTCAGTTATCGGCCGGTGAACTACAAAGGGTGACTATCGCTCGCGCTTTAATCGGTGAAAGAAAAATTATTCTCGCTGATGAGCCGACCGGCAACCTTGATCCTAAAACCAGTTGGGAAATTATGAAGATATTTAAAAAAATAGAGGGTAAAAAAACCGTTCTTTTTGCTACTCATAACACCGACATTGTCAATAGTTTGCAAAAAAGAGTTTTAATCTTAAAAGAAGGCAGATTAACCAAAGATTTAAGAAAAGGCAGTTATGAACTTTAATTAATTTAAACCCGTTATGAAAGAACTTTTCCAATCGGTTAGAAGAACGCCGTACCAATCAGTGGCTATTTTCTTAGTGTTATTTTTTACCCTGTTCCTGTCAACGGCAATTTTTATCGCTTTATCTTTCTTTCATAGTTTTTTAACTTATATTGAAACAAGACCTCAGGTCACCGTCTATTTTCAAAACAAAGCCTCGACCAAAGAGATTTTTAAGTTACGCGATGATCTAACTAGCTCCGGTAAAATCCTTTCTATTAAATATGTTTCTAAGGAGGACGCCTTTAAGATCTATAAAGAATTAAACAAAGATAATCCGCTACTCCTAGAAATGGTATCGGCCGATATTTTGCCAGCGTCGCTGGAAATTTACGCTAAAAAACCAATATTTCTCCCTGAGATTGCTGAATACCTGAAAAAACAACCTGGTGTTGACGAAGTCATCTTCCAAAAAGATATCGTCAATCAGTTAATCACTATCACTAATATTTTAAGAATTATTTCTTATACCTTCTTCGGGTTCTTGATCTTCATGACTGTCGTCGTCTTAATTGCGATTATTTCCTTTAAAATTGCCTTAAAAAAAGAGGAAATCCAGCTCTTGCAACTTCTTGGGGCTATCCGATCATACATTCGTTATCCGTTTCTGAGAGAAGCGGTTTTCTTTGGTTTAGCCTCCTCTCTGCTTTCGTTTGGCATTCTCACATTAGTTCTGTTTTATTTTAATCCCTTTCTGAAGTCTTATCTTCAGGGCATCCCCACTCTAACCCTTGATCTTCATTTTTATCAACTAGCTGTTTGGCCAATCAATCTCAACTTTCTTTTAATAACTTTGGCTCTTTCTATCTGTTTCGGAATCTTCATTTCTACCTTAGCCAGTTTTCTCGCCATCGAAAAATACCTAGAATAATCTTTTTTGACCACGGTTTAAGTTATAATAAAAATGTTGTGGAAAGAAAATCAGTAAAATTTTTATTCAAAAAAAGTCTAATTATTTGTTTTATCATCGTTTATATCTTATGTATCCAAAACGTCTTAGCTGTTGAATGTGACGGCAATCTAAATTCTTGTGACAATAGTAATCTTCAATTAAAAATAAATTGTTTAGAAGAAAAGAAAAACGTCTGTAGCGAGAAAGGAACAACGTTAACGACGGAAATCAACCGTTTTAATACACAAATTTATCTTACCGAAACTAGGATCGCCGCTACCGAACAAAATATTATTAAAATCCAAAATGAGATTGATAGTTTGGGTAAAAGAATTGAGGGTCTGGACTCTTCCTTAAGCTACCTTACCGAACTCTTCTTGGAAAAAGTAATTGAGGGTTATAAACAAAGATCTTTATCGCTCCTTGATTATGTTTTTAATGCTAATAATATTGCCGATTTTTTAGCTAGGGTAAAATATCTAAAAACAACTCAAAACAATAACCAAAAAATTGTTGTTCAAGTCCAGCAAACCAAGCTTAATTCTGAGGAACAAAAAAAGCTTCGTGAGGAAAAGGTGAAGGAACTTGATAATTTGAAGGAACTTCTTGTAACACAAAAGCAGGATTTAGACGTTCAAAAAAGCGCCAAACAAAAACTTTTGACCGCTACTCAAAGCAGTGAGGTTGTCTATCAACAGCTTATAGAAAAAGCCCGTCAGGAACTTGCTGGTTTTAGTGCTTTTGCCCGAGCTGCTGGCGGAGGGTTGACCACCTTTGGTAACGGAAGTAATGGTTGGTATTTTACCCAAAGAGACCCTCAATGGGGAAATAATAATTTACCAGGATCATCATATAATTTAGCCACCGCTGGCTGTGCCGTTACTTCTGTGGCGATGGTTTGTAGAAGTTATGGACAAGGAACGACGCCGGCGAGTATCGCCGCTGACTCATCTAGGTTTATCGGCGGTGATCTTTGGAACTGGGCTTTTAGCTGTGATGGCAAAGGTCAAACCTGGCTTAGTTCGCCATCTCAAGATCAAATTAAATCATATGTCCAAAACAATACCCCGGTAATTCTAAGACTTTATGCTCCTAGTGTCTCTGGTTTACATTTTATCGTTGCCTATGGCTGGGATGACGGAAAAAATGATTTTAAAATTCATGATCCTTATTATGGACCAGATAAGTTATTTTCTTCTGATCTACAATATAACTGGTCACAAGTCACTACGGCAATCGTGATTCAATAGACTTTCGACTTGATGGACTTTATTAACTTTATAAACTCTCATTTTTGTAGCCTAGAGTCCGTTGACAAACATTAGTTCATAAAGTTATAAAGTTTATAAAGTCTATAAAGTGAATATGGTTAAATTATTGATTTTGTTTTTTTGTTTCTTAATAGCCACAAAATATGTTGTTGCTTTGACAATTAATGAAATCTACCCCGCGCCTGAAACAGGTAACTACGAGTGGGTTGAACTTTATAACAACAACGAAATTACCGTTGACCTCACACAATATATTCTTACTGATCTGGCTAATAATAAAATAAAAATCATCGATAACATTATGCTTCCTTTAGGATTTATCATTGCCACTTGTTCTTCAGTATTAAACAATAACGGCGACAGTGTTTTTTTGAAATCTATCGCCGGAGAAACGATTGAAATCGCTACTTATTCGGGTAGCTTTTCTTCGGACAAAAGTTATTATAAGTGTCCCGACGGCAACGGACAATGGTTTACTTCCAATATGATCACTAAAAATACCAGCAATTACCCGGCCTGCTTAGCTCTAACACCAAACATTACCCCTGTTTCATCTCCGACGCTGGCACCAACCATTACGCCCACCAGCGAACCAACTCCCACGCCGACAACAAAAATTGCCAACTATGACAACATCTATCTTTCCGAAGCTATAATTAATCCTCCAACCGGAGAACACGAATGGGTCGAAATTTATAATAATAACGACTTTTCTGTCAATCTCGTTAACTGGTACCTAGATGATTTGGAAAATGCCGGCTCCTCGCCAAAAGCTTTTTCTTTAACTATTAAAGAAAAAAATTATGCCGTTGTCGAGCTTAGCACCTCCATGTTTAATAACGATTTGGACGACGTCCGTCTACTGGATAATGACAGAAACTTAAAAGACAGTTTTGAATATGGAGAGACTGAAAAAGGATTCAGTTGGGGAAGGATTAATTTTTCAACCGACCAATACTGCCTTCAATCTCCGTCAAAAAATCTCCCCAATAATTCATGCCTTGATTCTAACGGTTATCTTTCTCCCACGCCTTTACCACTAACAATATCCGATGATAACGAAATTAGAAGCTCGGCGGTAAACTCTGTTCCTTTCCAAAGCTACCCTAAAACTCAACAAACTTTTCACAATTATAACCAGTCAGTTCAAGTTTTAGGAGTTAATACAAATATAAAAACTCAATCGAAAAAAAAGCCGTTGATCAACTCAACTTTGTCCTTCATTTCTTTCTCTAATTCGCTTTTGACTATCGTCTCGCTTTTGCTTAAAATTAAAATTCAAGAAGGTCTTTAATTATGAAAAAATTAGCGTCTCTTTTCCATTATTTTTTCATACCCCAAGAAGAAAATAATTTTCGCGCCAAAGTCCTCCATATTGACTTTTTAACGTATTATCTTCTCTTTGCCTTAGTCTTAAGTTTCAGTTTTAATAAGTTTAATTTTCCTAATGTTTTAGGCTTCGCTACTGATATCACTGTTGAGAAACTCTATCAACTAACCGATCAGGAGCGGCAAAAAAATAACCTCCCAACTCTTACTTATAATGATAAATTGGCTTCCGCTGCCCATCAAAAAGCCGAGGATATGTTTCGCAAAAACTATTGGTCTCATTATGCTCCTGACGGAACAACCCCATGGGATTTTATTCTTGGTTCAGGTTATAAATATGAGTATGCCGGTGAAAATCTCGCTAAAAATTTTTTATTTAGTCAGGGAGTGGTCGACGCTTGGATGAACTCCCCTTCTCATCGAGAAAATATTCTTAGATCGGAGTATTCTGAGGTTGGCCTGGCCGTGGTCAACGGCGTCTTAAACGGAGAACAAACAACGTTGGTCGTTCAGACATTTGCTAAACCGCTGTCTTCAACCATGGCAACAACCAACAATCCTCACCCAGTGGAAAAAGTTCAAAATAATACTCAATTTTTAACCAGCTCATCATCTAATGTCTTAGCGAACGCTTCGGCTAAAAAATTTACCTTAGCTAACTTTACTCTTGATATTAATTTTCTCTTTCTAATTTTTTTGGCCTTTGCTTTAATCATGGATCTTTATTTTTCTGTCAGGCTTAATATTATAAGAATTAGAGGTAAAAATATTGCTCACTTAATTTTTATCGGCTTTATTATTTTAGGTTTGGTTTTATTTAGCCGAGGAACAATTTTATAAAACTTATGAAAGCGTTTGTTAACCATTGCCTGAAAGAAATAAAAAGGCATTTGTTTGATTATCTGTTGCTTATTACCGCCGGGGTTTTTTTCATCGCCGCTGTCAATCTATTTCGAGGAGAGAGATTAACCGAGTTTATCATTTTATTGATTTTTATTTCTTTTTACATCATCTGGGGAATCTATCATCATATTGTAGAAACTGGTTTTCAACTGCGAATTATGATAGAATATATTTTTATTGGCCTGGTGATTTTATTTCTTTTAAAACTTATAATTTTGCCTTAACTCAAAAAGTATGAAAGGCGTCGTTATTGCCGGCGGATTGGCCACTAGATTGTTTCCCTTAACTCATGCTACCAACAAACATCTTCTTCCTGTTTATGATAAACCGATGATTTTCTATCCGATTCAAACTCTCGTCCAAGCGGGTATTAAAGATATATTAATTATCGTCTCCGGCCCTCATGCCGGTCATTTTATCCCAGTACTGAAAAATGGTACTGACTTTGGCATCAATCATCTAGAGTTTGCTTATCAAGAAAAACCCGACGGTGGCATTGCCGATGCCCTAGCCCTGGCCGAGGATTTTGCTGACAATAGACCTATCGTCGCCATCTTAGGTGATAATACCACCGATGCCAAAATATCAACCGTTGTTAAAGAGTTTAAAGATGGAGCGGTTGTTTTTTTAAAAAAAGTCCCTGATCCCCACCGATTCGGTGTTCCCCGATTTGATAAAAAAGATCATAAAAGGATTGTTGAAATCATGGAAAAACCAAAAAAAGCATCATCTCCTTATGCGGTTACTGGTGTTTATATTTATGACGAAAAAGTCTTTGACTATATTAGAAAATGTAAGCCATCAGCGCGGGGTCAATTGGAGATAACCGATGTCAATAATCTTTATATTAAAAATAACAAATTAAAATGGAGTGAATTAAAAGGCTACTGGTTGGACGCGGGCACCTGTGATACTCTTACGCTTGCCAACCTTTATTGGGCAAAAAAAAGAGGTTCACGCTTTTTTAAAAGGATTATAAAAGAAATTGCTTGGGGTTTTTAATTTTATTAATTTAAAAAATCAAAGATGGACACAACTCAACTTTTACTGACGGTCGTTCTCACTATTACCACTATTTTCTTGGTTATTGTCGGAATTCAGTTAATTTTTATTCTCAGAGATTTTCGCCGGCTTTTAAAAAAAGTTAATAGTATTGTCGATGAACTAGAGAAAGCTGGTGTATCTCTAGAACATGGTTTTTCCGAGATTAATGGCTTTTTATCCGGTATCAAGGTCTTGTTCCGGATCATTAACACCTTTCATCATAAAAAAAATGGCAAGTCATCAAGATAGTACGAAGAGTTCTAATTTTTGGTTCGGTTTTTCTCTGGGTATTGCCGCTACCTCAATGCTTATTTATTTATTTGGCACCAGCAATGGCCGCCAAACATTAAAAAATCTACTTGATCTTTCTGAGAACTTTGAAGAAAATTTAAATTCCTTAATCGAAGAGTTTACGACCGAAACCAAGTCTGATAAACACGAAATTTCTACTCTTGGTTCCATTCTCAATAAAATGAAAATCTTTTCTCCCTTATTGGAAAAAAAACAGGTCAAAAAATTCTTTCTCAAAGAGGATAAGCTAATTGAACAAAAAGTTAAATCCTAATCTTCTTCCAATCCCTTAATCTTTTAATTTTTTAATCGGTTAACCTGTTAATTTGTTAATCTTAATATTCCGGCATTGGCGGCGTTGGTGTGGCTCCAGAGGCTGAATTCTTCTCTGGAATATCGGTAACCAGCGCTTCCGTGGTTAAAATCATTGTTCCCACTGAGGCCGCATTTTCTACTGCCGCCCGAACCACCTTTAAGGGATCAATTATGCCTGCTTTAATCATATCAATTGGTTGAGCTGTTGCCGTCGACTCGGTTGTCAACACATCAAAACCTTGTCCATGGGCGCTGGCGACGCGTGCTTTGGCAATTAACTCGCCCGGATTAAGACCAGCATTCTCCATTAATTTAGTGAATGGAGATTCGATGGCAATCTTCACAATCCTAAAACCATCAATCTCATCTTTACTAGCGTTGTCTTTTTCTAAATATTTAATATCCATTCTTTGAGCAATGTTTAAAAGAGCAATCGCACCTCCTGGTACGATGCCTTCTTCAAGAGCGGCTTTAGTGGCCGCGACAGCGTCATTCACCCTTTCTTTTTTATCCTTAAGCTCTACCTCGGTGGCAGCACCAACATTAATGACGGCGACACCGCCTGATAGTTTGGCTAATCGTTCTTGTAGCTTTTCTTGATCAAACTCTGAAGTGGTTGTTCCCATTTCTCGTTTAATCTGGGCGATCCTGGCCTGTATCTTTGTCTTATCTCCTTTACCACCAATAATACTGGTATTTTCTTTGTCTGACTTTACTTTCTCGGCTCGTCCACAGTCATCGACCTCAATATTCTCCAGCTTTTTGCCTAAATCTTCGGAGACAACTGTGCCTCCGGTCAGAATAGCAATATCTTCAAGTATTTCTTTTCTTCGGTCACCAAATCCTGGTGCTTTAACCACTAAGACGTTAAAGGTACCACGAAGTTTGTTAACCACTAAAGTGGCCAGGGCTTCCCCATCTAACTCATCGGCTATAATCACTAAATTTTTAGAAACTTTAACAAATTTTTCTAAAAAGGGCAAAATATCAGCAACGGCCGATATCTTTTTGTCTGTAATTAGAATATAAGGATCTTCTACTTCGGCTACCATCTTGTCGGCATCGGTAACAAAATAGGCTGAAGCATAACCACGATCAAACTGCATCCCTTCTTTATGCTCAACATTTGTTTCCAATCCTTTACCTTCTTCAACGGTTACCACGCCGTCTTTGCCGCCTACTTTTTTTAAAGCATCGGCAATTAATTCACCTAATGCCGGATCACCGGCAGAAATGGTGGCGACATTGGCTGCGTCGCCGAGGGTAATTTTTTTAGCCATTTTTTTCAGCTCTTTGACAATATACTCACTTGCTTTAAGCACACCGCGTCTCATCACCATTGGATTGGATCCAGCGGTGATCATTTTTATTCCTTCTGTAACTATCGCTCGGGCCAAAATTGTCGCGGTCGTCGTTCCATCACCGGCTACATCGG
>PEUF01000051.1:38364-45361 GCA_002780795.1 Candidatus Roizmanbacteria bacterium CG02_land_8_20_14_3_00_36_15
TCCGTCATGAACAACGTTTGGGGCGCCCCACTTACGATCTAAGGCGACATTTCTTCCCTTAGGCCCAAGCGTGGTCGCCACGGCGTCGGTTAATTCATTAATTCCATCAATAAGTTTTTTACGAGCTTCTGCTCCGTATTTAATATCTTTTGCCATAGTTTTTTTAATTAATTTTTAACTTTATGAACTAATTTACTATTGCCATTACGTCCTTTTGTTCTATCAACAGCCATTCTTCCATCCCCACCTTAACTTCATTACCTCCCCATTTTTTATACAAGACCCTTTGACCAACTTTCACTATCATCGGTGTCTTTTTTCCTTGCTCATTAAACCCACCTGGCCCAACGGCCATAATCTCTCCCACCTGGGGTTTTTCTTTAGCTGTGTCCGGTAGAACAATGCCTGAAGCAGTTTTTGCTTCCTCTTGAAGTGGTTTAACTAATACGTAGTCAAAAAGAGGTTTGATTGTTTGTTTTTTTACCATAGATTTTTAATTTATAAATTTGTAATATGTAATTACCATTAATTTTTAATAGCTTATATTTTATATATAAAGAGGTGTTTTTGTCAAGTAGATATTTAGTCTGCTAATACTATGGATATACAAAAAAGCTTATCAGAGGTTGAAAAACTTAAAAGCCGTTTGCAGTCCGTTACCCTACCTGCTAATTTATTTGAAAAGGCCAGTGAACAGATTGAAAGAATCGACTTGGTGCTTAAATACGGCGGTAACTTTTCACAGCTCGACATTACCGCTAAATACATTGACTGGATTACCAGCTTACCTTGGGATAAAAAAAGCGAGGATATTCTCGATATTGAAAAGGCCAAGCAGGTGCTTGATAAAAATCATTATGGTTTAGAAAGAATCAAAACCCGCGTCTTAGAATATTTGTCTATTCTTATTTTACAAAAACAAGGGGCGCCGTCTGGCGTTCACCACGCCCCTTCTCTTTTTTTTATCGGGCTGGCTGGTACCGGAAAAACTACCTTTGCTTCTTCAATTAGCGAAGCTCTTGGTAAAAAATTTGTCCGTATTCCCTTTGGCGGACTCTCTTCTGCCCTTGATCTTCGCGGCCAGTCAAAAAACAATCTCGAGGCCGAACCGGGCATGGTTATTCGTGCCCTAAGGCGGGCGGGAACAAAGAATCCCGTTATTTTATTGGATGAACTTGATCGGATTACGCCAGAATCAAGGGCGGCGATAATGGGAGTTCTGATCGAGCTGTTAGATCCGGAACAGAATAATAGCTTTACTGATTATTTTATCGATTACCCTTTTGATTTATCTCAGGTGTTGTTTATCGCCACCGCCAACAATGTTAATAATATTTCCACCGCCGTTTTAGACAGATTAGAGGTTATCCCAATGCCTTCTTATACTGATCAAGAAAAAATTATGATCGCCAAAAACTATATCTTGCCCCAGTATTTAAAACTGTCCGGTTTAACCGACCAAAATCTTAAAATTGACGAGCTTGTTTGGGAAAAAATCACCCGGCCTTTGGGGTTTGACGCTGGTATGAGAACTTTGGAAAGGACGATTGACGAAATTGTCAGAAAAGCGGCGCTAAAAATCGTCCGCGGGCAAGGAACAAGCTTTGTAATAAACGACGCCAATGTGAAGGAATTCGTAGGATAAATCTGCTCCGTTCTTATTTTTTAATTCTTAGTTTTTATTCCGTTCTTAGTTCTTAATTGTTTAAAAACTAAATCATTAAAAATTGATTAAAAACTAAAAATTAAGAACTAAAAATTTATGTATGACGATCTGCAACTTTTGAGGCTCCATATGAGTCTGGTTTAATCTTTACCTCATAGCCATTGCCGCGAATCATCCCTACCACTTCGGTAATCAAATCTCTTGTTTCCCCTTTCTTGCCTATGTCAACGTGAATCTGAATATTATATTTAAAAATCCCGTTAGTTTTAAAAAATTCGACAAAGTTTTCCGAAGTCTCTAAAGACATAGTCGCTTCGAAATAGATCCTTTCTTTCAAGCTCATTTTTTTTTCAAACATTTGCCGTTTCCAAAAATATATCCCGCCGAAACCAATCCGATGAACGATTAAGGCGGAAACAAAATCATAGACGCCTCTCCGGAGTTTTTGGGAATCGCTACCGACAATAATCTCATAGCCAGCTTTCTTATCTTGAGCCATAAAAGAAGAAACGATTTTTTTTAAAGCGTTCAGGTCAACCTTACCGTGAGTCGGACTATGATACATAATCCTTAGATTTTACCATAATTTTAGATCAGATTTTTTAATTATTAGTTCTTAGTTCTTATTCAGTTTTTATTTTTTTAATTCTTAGTTTTTAGTTATTTGGAACTTTTGCAAATTTTAGAGAATATTAAGGTTAATTGATGTACTTCGTTCCATAATACTCTACAATCGTTAATAATCGAGTTTTCAGTTTTAGCAAGTATTCTAAGCCAATATTTCGTTTCCATTGATTCCTTTTTACAAATAAATATTTTATTACGAAAATCTTTTTTACTTGACGCCCCATTAGCTTCCATGTAGTTTGCACCAATACTTGTAGCAGATCTTATAAGCTGTTCTAATATTGGAAGATTAAGAGATGTTTTTTTAACTTTCTTACATAAATCAATAATATCTTCAGCAAACTTAGCAGTTCTTTCTTCAAGTGGATACTTCATATTTAATAATTAAAAATTAATAACTAAAAATTGATTAAGAACTAATAATTAAAAACTAAGAACTTAGAGGTTGTTTGTCAACGGACTCTACGCTACAAAATTAGTAGTTTAGTGAAGAAGTTCGCTTACTTTTTCCTTATTAGCGGACAGCAGTACATGATTTAACCCGTAACCACCATCGTCATCCCAACCCCCAAATCAGTTCCTTTTTAAATTCCATATCTAAAAAATCCTATTATTTTATTTAACTTTATCTAAAATATTTTTTAAGGTTAATGCTAAGCTTTTATAATCGGTAAATAAAATCGTATTTAGACCTGCTTTTTTTGCAGCATTAACATTATCTATTTGATCGTCAATGAATAAAATTTCTTGTGGTCTTTTCCCTAATTTTTTTGCAATAAAAAGATAGGATTCTGGTTGTTTCTTATCTAGATTAAAATCTTTCGCAGTAAAAACATTCTCAAATATAGGATCAATTACCTTTCTTATTTCAGATCTATTTTGAACGGTTCCTGAGGTAAAAACACTAACAGAATATTTTTTTCTTAATGTTTTATACAAATTAAGGATTTTATCGTTGAATTCAAAATAGTCAAAAAAAGAGTAATCGTCCTGTTCACCTAACAATTCTTTATGTAGGTTATTTATTGTTCCTTTATAGCTTATATTTCTAGGATTAAGAATCACTCTTGAAAAATCAGAAAGAATCGTCGTTATCATGAAAAAATTATATCAAACCCTGCCTCAAAACACCGAAGCGGTGTATTTTAGTAAAACATTCTTTTAATGATGTCACGTAATAAATTTATGACAAAATTTAAACGTGACAACCACGTTAAAATTTTGCCTTTCTGCAAAATTTTTTACGTGGCGGTGGGGGCGAGATTCGAACTCGCGATGACGTTTCCGCCACGCAGGTTTTCAAGACCTGTGCATTCAACCACTCTGCCACCCCACCAAAAAAATGGAGGCGCGTGCCGGAATCGAACCGGCGCATAGCTGTTTTGTCCCAGAAGTACGTTTCCGACTTCGTCGGAATATGACTTCGGAATCCCGTACCTCTAAGCCAAATGTCGTTGAGGCTTGGAGGGGAATCGAACCCCTGCAATAGGTGTTTTGCAGACACCTGCGTTTCCTCTTCGCCACCAAGCCATTTGGCAAGATGGTACTGGGACAGACAGCTGCGTTTCCTCTTCGCCAACGCGCCATTAGTTTATATTTTACCTTAGCTTAATCTTATTAACAACAAAATGCAGCCAATGATATAATTTCATCAATGAACAAACTCTTTTCGTTGATAGATCCTTTTAAAACTGAATATCTAAAAGTCTCTAACATTCACACTCTTTATCTCGAGCAAACCGAAAATCCAATCTGTCTTGTCCACCAACTACCGCCTGGGAATTAAAAAAACAACTACCTCAAGCTGAAATGGTTTTTATCCCGGCTGCCGGCCACAAATCCGATGAACCCGGAATAACCGATAAAATAATTGAATATACAAATAAATTCTCCACAATATAAAGAAAAATTTCCTGTTGAAGCAATCTGACTTCCTAATTTTGTAGCATATAGTCCGTTGACAAAATTAATTAATACAATTATAAACTTAATGAAGTGGTAAAAATAACATGAATTGGAAATTAAATTTATGTTTGACAATTGCTATCGTCGTTTATCCCAGTCTTAAAAGCAAAAAATAAAGTAGTTTTTATGAAAATTAAAGATCTACCTCGAGTTGATCGGCCGCGGGAAAAGTTACTCCGCTATGGTCCGCGAAAACTAAATAATTCGGAATTAGTAGCGATTATTCTCGGATCAGGTCAAAAAGGAGAAAACGCCATTGATTTGGCAAAGAAACTTTTAAGAAAATTTCCTAACAGCCAGTTATCAAATACTTCAATTAAACATTTAATTGAAGTTCCTGGAATTGGCAAGACTAAAGCCGGCCAGATTGTTGCTTGTTTTGAGCTGGGTAAAAGATTATTAAAAAATAAACGGTTTAAGCTCGTTCTTTCTCCTAAAGATGTCTGGAATGAGCTTCAAGATGTTCGTGGTAATAAAAAAGAATATTTTATAATCTTTTACCTGGATATTGGTAACCAGATTATTAAGAAAGAAACTGTTTCCATCGGTAATCTAAACACCAGTATCGTCCATCCTCGAGAAGTGTTTGAACCGGCGATAACAAATTTTGCCGCCCAGATCATCATCGCTCACAATCATCCTTCAGGAAACGATAGACCATCAGAGGAAGATATTGCCCTAACCCAAAAATTAATTAAGGCCGGAGAAATTCTAGGAATAGAGGTTGTTGATCACGTAATCGTCACCACCAGTCATTATTTTAGTTTCAAAGAAAAAGGATTAATTAAAATTAATGATTAACTTTCATATGGAAATTATCGGAATCCTCAATAACTTCGTCGGCTTATTACTAAAGAAACCTTTGTCAAAAAGTCTGGTGCCGAAATCAACTTTTTTTTCTTCAAGTAAAGGATAGATTTTTTTGGCTTTTTCTTCCAGATGTTGATTATGATTAAAAAGAGTCTGTTGAACCATCCCCTCCTCAATAAAGTCATAAATTGCACAGCCAGCGGTTCGATAAAGAATTTTGTCATTATAAATCTTTTCAAATCCTTGCCTTAGCTCATCACGAACCAAAATTGGATAGGCAACTTTTTCTACAAACTTAACCTCCTGTTGAAAATAACGAAAACTTTGGCTTTTTAAGAATAAATTAGCTTTTCCTATCCGGTAATTTAAAGTTCTTGCTTTATAAAAAGTCTCTTCTATATGGGTCAGCAACCGACTCCATAAAAAATCTTTGTCATTGGTCGCTGACACGAATGTCCGACTACGAACAATGGAACGGTAGCTATTTTTTGCTGAATAGTTTAATTGATAAATCAATTCACCACGCAGTTCTTTCCAAATTTCCCAAAACGGCTTGGTCAGATTTTTCCTGATAAACTCTTCGTCTTTTCTAGCAAAATCAAGAGCGGTTTTCAAACCAAGTTTTTCAAGATAAGCGCTGGTATTAGCGCCAACGCCCCATATCTTTCTTAAAGGAACCTTTACCAATAATTTTTCGATTGATAAGCCATCAACAACCACCAATCCTGAAGGTTTTTGAAGATCTGAAGCCAGTTTCGCTAGTGATTTCGTTAAAGAAATTCCAACAGAAACAGTAATTCCTAAAGAAAACTCTATCCTGTCTTTAATCGCCTTACCAATACCTAAATAACTTAGATTAAGTGGTCGACGCAATCCCTTAATATCGGCAAATCCTTCGTCGATCGAATATTCTTCCACCGACGGAGTAAAAGAACGCATCATCTCAAACATCTTGCTGGAAAAAAGATTGTAGATTTCATAGTCCGAGTCGACGACGACACAGGCTGGAAAGCGTTTTTTTATCTCCCAAACTCGCATTCCTCTGGTAATCCCTAGTTTTTTTGCCTGATAGGAAACAGCTGTCGCGATACCTCTTTCGCGACCGGTGACAACGGGTTTATCTCTTAAATAAGGACGAGTCGCCTGGATAACCGAAGCAAAAAAAGCATCACCGTCAAGATGAAGAATTACATTAGGCCATGAATGGACTTGAAACATTAATTTCTTAATTTTCTAATCACCGCTTTTACTATCCCAAAAATATCAAGTTTTAGTTTAGGATAAAGCGGTGGATAGCGAGGATTAGCTGGCTGTAAATATGGACTTCCTTGTTGGTCTTTCCGTAAAATTTTTAAGGTCCATTCACCGTCGATTTCCGCCAAAACAATATCTCCTGGATATGCGGTTTTAGTTTTGTTAATAACGACATAATCGCCCTCAAAGATTCCCACCTCAACTAATGAATCACCACTAACTCTCAAAAGAAAAGACGACTGAGGATCTTCAATCAAATAATCATCAAGACTTAAATAATCTCTTGTTTCGTCAGCCAAGATAGGAAAACCAGCTTTAACTAATCCTAAAACCGGTAAGCTGAAAAATTTAGTCGTCGGCGCCAGTTTCTTCCCCTCTTTTTTTAATAAACCGACATCAATCAATTTATAGACAATATCATAAATTGATTTTTTTGATGATAGACCAAAAATTTTTAACATTTCTGCATAAGATGGTAACCTTTTGTGTTTATAATAGAACTTTTTTATCTGGGAAATTTTTTCACTGATCATAGGTAAAAATTAACTAATAAACGATTGTTTACTAGTATAGTAAACATTTGTTCACTTTGTCAAGCGAATTTTTACTAAAATTCGCGCACCCTCCAAATATCGCTCTTCAACACGACGAGCGAATAGCGAAGAGTTAAGTGTT
>PEUF01000046.1:0-4108 GCA_002780795.1 Candidatus Roizmanbacteria bacterium CG02_land_8_20_14_3_00_36_15
GACGAGTGGAAAGAAGGACAAACTGAAGACCAGTTTATCTATAAGATTCGCAAAAAAGCTCTCGGACCTTTCAAGCAAGATCTGTGGCAGATGGACAAATCATTTAAACAAACAATCATGAAAAATCTTAAAAAACAGTTCTTATTTTTATTTGAGCAACTGAAGGTTATCAATACTCGCTCGGTCCTTGATCAGTATGTATAACAAAGTCATTACTTTAACCGAATTTATTCTCAAAGAAGAAAGAAGATTCAAAAAAGCCACCGGCAGCTTTACCCTCCTTTTGACTCAGATTGAAAATGCCGCCAAAATCATCGCCAGCCATATCAAGAAAACCGGCCTGGTTGACATCATCGGCCAAACCGGTAAAAAAAACGTCTATCAGGAAGAGGTGCAAAAACTAGATGAGTTCAGTGATCGGTTGCTGATCGATATGGTTAGCGAAAGCGGACAGGCTCATGCCGTCGCTTCGGAAGAGGTGGAAAAACCGATTTACATCAAGAAAAATTCCGGCAAATACAGTGTTTTTTTTGATCCCCTTGACGGCTCATCCAACATCAGTGTCAACATCACCATGGGAACGATTTTTTCCATTTATCATAAAGCGGCTGATCTCAAACAACCTGGTGATAAGCAAGTAGCCGCTGGCTATATCATTTACGGCACCAGTGTCATGTTTGTCTATTCCGCCGGGGCCGGCGTCAACGGCTTTACCCTTGATCCGTCGATCGGCGCATTTATTTTGTCCCATCCCAATATCCAAATTCCCGCTAAAGGAAGAATCTATACCATTAATGAGGGTTACTGGAATCTCTATGACCAATCATTAAAAAACTATTTATCCTCGATAAAAAAAGAAGAAAAACCATACAAAACCCGCTATGCCGCCTGCATGGTCGCCGATGTTCATCGGATTCTTTTCCAAGGAGGAATCTTTATGTACCCGTCAGACAGCAAGCATCCCCAGGGAAAACTGCGGCTGATGTACGAGGTCAATCCGATGGCTTTCTTGATCAGGGAAGCCGGCGGATTGGCGACCAGTAACGGCAACGACCCGTTAAAAATCAAACCCCTTTCTTTGGATCAGAGAGTGCCGATTGCCCTCGGCAGCAAAGAAGAAATCGAAAAATATCTTAAGTATAATAGTTAAAGATTCCGTTTGTTTTGATAGGTGTCGCGAATGAGGTGACTTTCCGAGAAGCGGATTCCTCACCAGAGGCGGGGAGAGCCTCGCAGGAGAGAAGAGATCATGAGCGACAGAATCTATCGAAACAACAAATTTTATATTTTATGAAAAAACTAAAAATCGGACTGAACGGTTTTGGTCGGATTGGTCGCGCCTTTGCCCGAATTGCTCTCCTGCGCGGTTCCTGTGAAATCACCGCCATCAACACCCGAAAAACAGGACCGGAGATGCTTGCCTATCTACTCCAGTATGACTCGGTCTACCGAAAATTTGGGATGGAAGTAAAAGCAGAAGCCGACGGTATCACGGTTGGTGGGAAAAAAATTGTTGCCAGCCAACTTCCGGAAATTGAAAATATCGACTGGGATAAATATCAGGTTGATATCGTGATTGACGCTAGCGGTGCTTTTACTAAAAAACCGGATCTGGAAAAACACTTAAAAGGATCGGTAAAAAAAGTGGTGCTGACTGCTCCGGCAAAAGACGATGAGATTCCATTTGTGGTTTTGGGTGTTAACGATAAAGAGTTTGACTTTAAAAATAATCAAATAATTTCCATGGCTTCCTGTACGACAAACTGCGCCGCACCGATGTTTAAGATTTTAGAAAACAATTTTAAGGTTCGTTCCGGATTTTTGACTACCGCTCATGCCTATACCGGCACGCAAAATTTGGTTGATGATTCTGGAAAAAAGCTGGACAGGGCAAGAGCCGCCGCAATTAACATTATTCCTTCAACTACCGGCGCCGCCAAAGCCGTCGCCAAAGTCATCCCGAACTTAAAAGGAAAGGTCGACGGAATGTCGATCAGAGTTCCGGTGCCAACCGTTTCATTTACTGATATTTCTGCAGTTACCGAGAAATCCACGACTGCTGAAGAAATCAACGCTTTATTTGAAAAATATTCTCAAAACGAAATGAAAGGAATTTTATCTTATGAAAAAAATATTTTGGTTTCATCAGATTTTATCGGCTCACCCTACTCCTGTATCTTTGACGCCAACTACACTAAAGTCATCAACGGCAACTTGTTAAAAATCTTCGGTTGGTATGATAATGAGTGGGGCTACAGCACTAGAATTGTAGATTTAGTTGATAAATTGGCAGATTATATTTAATAAATCAGTTAAGTGTTAGGGGTTATGTGTTAAGTGGTCAATTCTCCCCCTAACTCCTAACTTATAACACCTAACGCACAATGTCTAAAATCACCTATATCGATGAAGTTGAAATTAAGAATAAGCGCGTGCTTCTTCGGGCTGACTTTGATGTCTCTCTAAATCCTGATCAAACGATTGCCAATGACGTACGAATTCAAAGCAACCTGCCAACGATTAAATATTTATTAAAAAATAAAAATAGATTAATCTGTGTTGCTAAGCTCAATCGACCAAAAGAAAGAGACCCGAAACACTCGCTTTCTGTCGTCGTCAAAAGACTTCAAGAATATTTGCCAAATTATCAGATAACTCTGGTTGATGATTTTTTAAATCCCAATAAAACTGTCTTTGAAAATCAAAAAGAAAATCAAATTTTAGTTTTAGAAAATATTCGTTTTTATCCTGAGGAAAAAAAGAACGATCTAGAGTTTGCTAAAAAATTAGCATCACTAGCCGATGTTTTTGTCAGCGATGGTTTTGCCGTCGCTCATCGATCTGAAGCTTCGGTGGTCGGAGTCACCAAATACTTACCTTCTTACGGCGGTCTTTTGCTAAAAAAAGAAGTTGAAATGATTTCAAAAGTGATAAAAAATCCTCAAAAACCATTAGTGGCGATAATCGGCGGCGCCAAGGTATCAACAAAAATTGGCTTGATTAAAAAACTAACGGAGATTGCCGACTATCTTTTGATCGGCGGCGGACTAGCCAATACTTTTATCTGTGCTCAGGGTAATAATATCGGCACCAGCTTTTGTGAATATGAAGCAGTCAAACTAGCAAAAGAATTATTAGACAGTTCGATAAAAAATAAGTTAAAAATTATTCTACCTGTTGATGCCGTTGTTGCTAAAAATAAAGACGATTTACAAAGTCAAACTGTCAAAGTAAAACAAATTCCTCAAGGAAGCGCCATTTTTGATATTGGACCGGAAACTCAAGCTCTTTTTGGATCGCTAATTGCAAAAGCTAAAACTATTATTTGGAACGGGCCGGTGGGGTATTTTGAAAATCCGGCCTTTCGCCGTGGGACAGATTTTATTTATTACTCGATTGCCAATAATCAAGATGCTGTTTCGATCGTCGGCGGCGGCGACACTTTGGCCGCCCTGTTGAAAAAAGAACACTTGGAAAAAATTACCCATCTCTCTACCGGCGGCGGGGCGATGCTTGAGTTGATTGAGAAGGGAACTTTGCCGGGAATTGAAGCATTAAAGCGTTAAGCGTTAGGAGTTATATTAAAACACCTAACTATTTTATTATCTCCACCACCCTATTAACTTTACCTGGAGAGATAGCAATTACTGGTTGTTTTGACTTTAATATCGATGGTAAAAAACTTTTTCCCGCCACCTTATCGTCATCCAGCCAATACACATCCAAGTCTAAATAAGTATTTTTATTCCAAAACGTTCTGTGGTCTTTATTAGGAAAAATAAAAATCATCCCGTCGGCTCCTTTTAACTCTTTTTTGTTTTTATAAAACATTAGTCCTCTTTCCCATTCGTTTTGATTTTTCGCGGTGAGAAGTTTATAGGTTCTATTGTTAAGCTTGTATTTTATAAACGGTGTTTTTTTATCGAAATAAAAATATAAAAAAACAAAAAAGAATATAACTAAAATTCCGATTAAGATTTTTTTCATGAAACGTATTTTTTGTCCTCCTATTCTTACTTCTCGCCTTAGTAGATTTCTACTGCGGCTCAAAGAGCGAATTTAGGAGGACACAAGAAACAGTATTTTCTCATTCTTCGAAAACTGTTTC
>PEUF01000046.1:4126-5969 GCA_002780795.1 Candidatus Roizmanbacteria bacterium CG02_land_8_20_14_3_00_36_15
TTCTTCGAAAACTGTTTCTAGTGTCGAGATTTACGAAAAAGTTAGAACCGAATTTCGCAAAGGTTAGCTCGGCCCCGCTAAGCGGGGCCTCGCTTCCGAACGTGTCGGCTCAAAACACTGAAAAATTGTGATCAATTTTTTAGTGCAAAAGAAAACGCAAAAAATTTAAAGAACTTTATTAAAAAATCTCTTTTAACTGACTTAACCTTGATACGGTTTTAGTTGCAAGAGCTTCTAGTTCAGGATATGGACTTTTATTTACCGCAATTCCATAAGGCAATTCTCTGAACAATGCAATGTCGCTGTCTCCATCACCTACCACAGCACATCTACTTATATCTAAACCATATTTGGCGACATATTCATTAAGATGCTCTAACTTTTTTCGTGATTGATCCGCAAAGTAATGAAAGTCAATAAGATTTTCGTCCTCATCCCATATAAGTTCGGTGTTAGCATACCAATCAACTATTCCCAATTTTTCAGCAACCACCTTTACATACAAATCAACTGCCCCTGACATTAAACACACGCGATACGACCTTTTGAGATAATTGATGGTTTCGTGAGCGTCATCTTTTAGCCTCCACGAGCGAAACATTTCTTCCATATAGGGTTTATTTGCATTCCCTGTGCTTTGCCACAATAAAATAAGTTTATGCTTTGCCACGGGATAGCTTAACATCCCGGATTTAAATTCGGCGAATATCTGTGCATGCGTTTCCGACGAGGCCCCCAAGCCATCTGTGAGTTTTAACCACGAAATCTCGTCAGAAAGAGTTCCATCAACATCAAAAATAATTGTTTCAATTTCTTTGTTTCTCATATTTCTGCTATAATTTTATCAAATTTAAGATGTTCGCGGTAGCAAACATCAAGTCGCGCGCGATTTTCTCGCCCTTCGGGCGAGTTTATACTTAGGTCAATTCAGTCTATAATGCTAAAAACTGACGAATAAGAAACAACCTCATTCTCGCAATTGTCGTATACAATATTACCTTCTGAGTTCTTAGATGCTTTACAGCCATATAATAAATTTATTCTCATTCTATAAGATCCTTTGGCATCTTTAGTAAAAATAACATGATAAAGTTCATCCGCGCCGTTGTTAAAAAACCTTCCAGGTATTGATTGTTTTGTTTGTTGGCAAGTTTCTTCATCAGCAACGACCCACCCCATTATTGTTTTTTTCTCAAGTACCCCGTGGTAGTTACAATCTTTTCCTTTTACCCAAAGTGGTTTAGAAAAAGAATTGTACACCTTCGCTTTTACACCTATTCTTTCAGGTATTCCAGGAACAGAGTATTTATCTGCGGGTATAACGATGTTTTTATCGCTTAACGAGTATTCTTTATTGGGTGTTATTACAAATTTATCTGATATATCCGTAACATTGGGATTTGTCTTAAGAGACACTCTGTTCCTTAATGATAAATTATTATGGTTTTTCAAAACTAGTACCGTAAAAAGAACAGATAAACTCGCTACCAAAATTATTAATAAATATTTTTTTGACATAATATTTACTCCTCATTAAGTATATACCAATTTTTATCCTTTTTAAATATGAGAGAGTTGTCATTTTCCCTAACTCAATCAATTTTTTTAAAAACTAGAGATGGCATTGTTTTTATTTTGAAAATTTTGTATATTGTAATTGAACTCAAACTTACCTTTCGGCTTTTTAATGGCCGTCCTAGACAAGTCCGAAAGGGTTTGAGTTCAACTAGGGCGGCCATTTAAGTTGTATAAAAGTTCTTTAAAATTTTTGCGTTTTCATTTGGGTTTTGATTTTCAAAATCCTTTTCGAGCCGACACGTTTGGAAGCGAGGCCCCGCTTAGC
>PEUF01000037.1:0-1269 GCA_002780795.1 Candidatus Roizmanbacteria bacterium CG02_land_8_20_14_3_00_36_15
TTTGGAATACTTGAGACATTGGTCATTGGTTATTTAATTAGGCAATTATGTCAATTCTAATAAAATAACTTTCATCTCATCTTCCAGCTCTTCGCCTTTGATTACAAGTTTTGGTAAAGCCACCGGCATCGATACTCCGAGTTTTTTGAAAAACTCATCGACGTTAGACAATTGACCGAAATTCTTTTGCTCCAGCTTTGGTTGGTTATAGTGCATGGGGATAACTAATGATGGCTCAAATTTTTTTACCAATTCGGCCGCCTCAGCTGGATCTATCGTATAAAACCCACCGACGGGAATCAACAAAACATCGACCACGCCAATGGCATCAATAAAGCTATCTTCTAAGACTACTCCCAGATCACCGCAGTGTAGGACAGAAATGCCTTCGGCTTCAATTTTATAAAGGGTGTTAACTCCCCTCTCCGCCCCTTTTTGTTTGTCATGATAACTGCTGTAGCCAAAAATTCTCATGCCGTTTTTTTCATACTCACCTGGTAGATCGACGATCAAAGGACTACCACCAACTTCTTTTACCTGGTTATGATCTTTGTGTTGATGGGAAACGGTAACAATGTCGGCTTCGATTTTAGAAAATTTGAGACCAACCAGCTCCGGGTCAAAGGGATCGGTCACCAATTTGGCCGTTTTGGTTTTAATAAAAAAAGAGGAATGGCCTAAGTATTTAATCTCCATAATAGCGGTTAAAGAATAGCAAAGTTTATAAAAAAATTCAATTCCAGCTTTTATTGACAGATGGCTTTCTTTATTTCCTGTTTTTGTTTGTCTGGTAGTTTATCGAATTGATGGACGACCTCGCCGATTGTTTTATCAAAAAAAAGATTGTTGGCTTTTTCTACTGACTGGCTGGCAACGTTTTGCAAAAGGTCACCAATCTGTTCGCCGATTATTTCTTGGCTCTTTTTCATTTCATCGCCTAAAATCTCACCGGTCTCATTAATAATTAGTTTTCCCCGACTGATTAAATCTTGGGAGGTAGTGATTTTGTTTGTCTTAAACTTTCCTTGTTCGAAGCGTTTGATCACCTGAACCATGGTTAATATTAAACCGATGAAAAGAAACATGGCTATTAGTCTAAAAAAAAGATTGGCCGATTTATTTTTCTTTTTTGCCAAAAGGTTTTTCATCTGTTATTTATTTTAACTCAAAAATACTCTTTTGTGATAAAATTATAATATTCTGGTGATCGTAGCTCAACGGTAGAGCGTCGCCCTGTGGAGGCGAATGTTGCGGGTTCAAATCCCGTCG
>PEUF01000037.1:1330-17304 GCA_002780795.1 Candidatus Roizmanbacteria bacterium CG02_land_8_20_14_3_00_36_15
CCTATCAATGTTAAATTGAATTAGCTGTTTTGCTAAATCCAAATTTGTTCCAACTCCCCATGCACCAACTTCAAATCCTTGACTTTTAACTGTTTTTATAACAGTTTTTTCTTTAATACGAGGTCCGCAAAGAATAATGATATCAATCATATTTTTTTTAGCTATATTTATTATGTCCTTTGTTTCTTTTTCAGAATAATTAAGAAATGCTTTTGCATTTGCGGTAACAAAAGCTGTTAAATCCTCCCCTCCTTCACTATCTTTTTCCTGTTTTGGTTTCACCAGCCAACCTACTTTTGCCGTATTGCTTATATCTTTAATACGCTTCAATAAGCCAATATCAAAAGATGTTATCGAAAAATTGTTTGTATTTCTTAATTTGTTCAGTAGGATTTCTAATGTTTTAGGACGATTTCCTTTAATATGAATTTGTTGTTGGATATTTGTTGTACTAACGAGAGTTAAAACTTCTTCTAATTCGGGAACATTTTGATAACCAAATTTTTCATTCCCTGCGTTTAATTTTCTAATATCATTCCATTGAAGATTATTAATGTCTAAATTAACAGATTTTATAAGCTTTGGTTCAGCTACAATAATTTTATCTCTAGTATCGTCTTTACAATAAACAACATCGTATTCAATCGCTTTTGCTCCAAATTTAATGGCCCATTCTATAGTTATGAGAGCATTAGGAGGATAATTTAATGATTTACCGCCACATCTATGGAAAACTACTAATGTATTAATGTTCATTATAAAAATTATATCACTTGGGTCCGAAGTTCATTCATCCAGTCACTCATTTTTTTTATAAGAGGAACCTATACTCCAAACTAAATCAAAAATAGATCTTTGTGTTTTGGCAATTTCTTCATTCTCAATTTCTACTCCAAGAAGGTTGCCTTTTTCTAGTGACATAATGGCAAAAACGTCATTGTATATCAAAATATCATTGGTTATATAGTACTTCTTCTTTGGAATAATGTGAATATCCAACGATTCAGTGCGGTATGCCCCAACAAGACGTTTATTAATATATTCAAATCGATCTTCGTTAGTGATGACGTGATCTTTTAAACGTCGCCTGACCCATTCTTTCTCAAATTCGTCCTCGAATTTCGGATTGATAAATTCCCGCCTTCTAAAAACAGTGTAGCTACGACTGGTCTCTTTGGGATTGATCGATAGATTATTCCATATCATTTGTTGAAGACCCTCAACGCCTTCATAATAGCGAACTTGGTTTTGATATCTTTTAACAGGTTGTATCTGCTTTAAATTCTTAAGAAGTTCAGGCAAGCCTATTTCTATTTCTTTGATATTCCTTTTTAAACTATTGAGAAGTGTCTCCAGATTATCAACCGGAAAAATCTGGACGATTTTTCCTCTTGTTCCGACGATCCATTTGACCAACCCTTTGTTTTCCAAAGATTGTATGTAGCGGTATGTCGTGGTTCGATTTATACCGGTAATTTGTGAAATTTCTTTGATTGTATGAGTTTCATTTTCCAAAAGAGAAAGATATATATCAACTTCTTGTTTTGTCAGACCAAGTTTATATAGCGTAATTTTGTCCATAGTGTTCAAAAGAATGAACAACAGTTTGTATTGGTAGTATACCTTATAGTAATATACATTTCAAATGATATGACAAAATCCGCCTTAATAACAGGATCATCACAAGGAATAGGACGCGCCATAGCTATTAAACTAGCTGAAGAAGGGTATGTTGTATATATAACTTATTTTACAAATAAAGATAAGGGACAGGATACTTTAGATAAAATATTAAAAGCAAAAGGACAGGGCTATTTAATAAAAATGAATGTTGCTTCTGAAAAAAGTGTTAGAAAAACTATTAATTTCATTAAAAAAAGAACCGGTCATCTTAATATATTGGTCAACAATGCTGGTATAGAAATCCCAAAAGTCATAGAGCAACTAACTTTTAATCAATGGAGAAAAGTCATCGACACAAAAATAAACGGCAATTTTCTTTGTACTAAGTACGCAATTCCACTTTTAAAAAATCAAGACAATGCCAACCTGATTGTCATTGTTTCTTCATTAGGGCAACGGCCCGATTATAATTATCCTGCTTATTGTGTTGCAAATTCTGGGACAATAACCTTTATAAAAATGATGGCTCAACAGCTTGGTAAATATAATATCAGAACTAACGGGGTAGCGCCCGGTACTACAAAAACGGCCCTCTGGGATAAAATGGGTGGAGCGGATAGTAAGATGTGGTCAAATTTTGCCAAAAATAACCCTATGAAAAGGATTTCAACCCCTCAAGACATAGCTTTAGCCGTATCAATGTTAATAAATGATAAATCAAAATATCTCAATGGTAATATTATCTACATAAATGGCGGATCCCATCTAATCTGAACTCCTGGGTTCGAAGTTCGTTCGCCCGGTCACCTTCATAAACACAATACCAGTACAGATCTGCCTATCTTTCGTTTCCGCGATCGTGAACTGGAAAGATAGATTTTTCTACTTCTTTTTAAGTATTCTTCCCAATTCTTAAGGTTTCAGCATTATTTCAGAAATGTGAGTTAATATATACTTGTTAATCCGTTTTACCCTTCCGTAGCTTTATGCGAAGGAGGGTTAATTTGTTAACTCTTTAATAGTTTAATAAAATAAATATGATGCACCGATATTTTTATCCTGGTTATGTTGACCATTGGGGTATGGGTTTCAGTATCGTTAGCTTAATAATTAATTTCTTATTCTGGATTCTGATTATCTGGGGTTTCATTATCCTGATTAAATCATTAACCCACCGCTCGTATCAATATTCAAATATTGAGGAAGAAACAAAGAATCTGGAAGATAACAGTCTGAAAATCATTCGCGAACGCTACGCCAAAGGGGAGATTGATAAAAAAGAGTTTGAGCAGCTGAAAAAAGATCTAGATTAACGAACCAGCTTAATTTAACGGTTTAACTAAACTAAACTCCGATCCGGATTTCTATAAATTCCTTTGATACTAATCCGCTACCGTCTATTTTCTGAGCGTAAATCTGACAGTCTTTAACCGCTTGTTGACTGGCCAACTTTATTAAAATTTCTTTTCTTTTTTGTTGTGTCCTTCGACCCTTAACTTCTAACATCTGTTTTCGTATTATTCTCTTTTTTTTTCTTACTCTGGCGAAACTGCTGTCTGGATGCGGTTTTCCTGAAACCCTCAACTTCCAATTATTATTGTCAGTATCTGTAAGTACGATTTCACGTTGAGCAACTAGTGCATGTAAACCATCAGTATTAACACTAATATTTATTTTGTCTTCATATGCCCGATGATTCAAGCTTTTGGCAACTTCTCCTAAAGAGAATTCTGGAGTTTCTAGATCGCAAACACGCATTAAAGCAAAGAAAACTAATCAACCATGATTGAATTAATTATTTTACTTCAGATCTAACACCTTTTTAGCAATTTGCGAACTCCAAGGCGGATTACAGATATATCCAAAAACACATGGCTCTTTCAATACGTCTGCCCAACCGTTGGCGGCCGGAGCGCGAATGAAAACCAAAGTACCAGGTCTGACTAACACGTCGTCTCTGGCACGAGATGCGCCGTAAACAGCCGGGGCTATCGGTTCAACCAACCCAGGAAAGGTTAATTTAAACAATCCACGCCGACCATAAATAATTTCAAAGTCGCCTTCTTGGTAAGGTGGATGTTTAGTGATTAGATGTAAGGAAGTATTGTTATAGGGTTTTACCGCGGCAGGATGCAGTAAATTAATAGAAACTTCTGTTAATCCTATTCCCGGTAAATCTACCGTCCATAAACTAACATCCTCTTCTATCCTCCCTTCTTCGTCTGGTATAGAAAATACGGTTGGTCCTGTTAGTTTGTAATCTCTGGCGTCGGGAACCACCTGTAACAATTTTCTTAATAAATCGACGGAAAGACCAAAAGATCCGCACGCCTCTTGAATTCTTGGGTCGTCTAAATGAGGAGCAAAAACATCATCTCGAGCAACCTGAATGGCTAAAATCTCAGGCTGACCTGACGTCGCCTTTCTTTCCAGTAAAGTAGTAGCTTCAAACATTATTTTTAGCTAATTTATGATGATGGATAACCTTACCCAAACCCATTTTTAATCCCCGACCCGCCATGGCTTGATGAATTATTTTTTCTAAATTCTGCCGGTATTCTTCTGTATTCGCGCGGTTAAAATCAGCAATCAGCCCGGGCGATTTTTGTAAAATTGATAATCAAACTCGACCAGCGCCTTGAGACATTTTCTCGTCAGCTGATACTTAGTTTCCAAGCCAACATAAGGATCGGTCACTGAACTAAAAAAAACAGAGCCGAAGTTCTTTTTACCCAGCTTCTTTTCCAGCTTCTCCAACTCGAGTTTTAGCAAATCCGCGGCGTTGATCTTGACGTCAAGATAACTGCTCCAGTCTTCTCCCGGATGTTTCCATCTGGCAATCTGAGCAGCATAACAGTACATACAACCGAAGAGACAACCGTTATAGAGGTTGATTACCCAGTCAGAACCGGGAAGGCCCGATTTGATAAAGATTGATTTTGCTTGAATGATATTTATTTTGGGTGACATCATTAGGTTCCTTTATGTTTTACCTAAAAAGCGCTTATTAGCCAAGTCGATGTAATTATCTGTTAAAATTACTTTTTATGAAACTAAGCATTGGGATTGTTGGTTTACCTAACGTCGGGAAATCAACGCTTTTTAATGCCCTGTTAAAAAAGCAGGTGGCTGATGTGGCCAACTATCCTTTTTGCACCATCGAACCCAACGTCGGGATCGTCCCTGTCCCGGATGAACGCCTGCCGGTCTTGGCTAAGATCGTTAAAACCGATAAAATTGTTCCGGCCGTGGTTGAGTTTTATGATATTGCCGGATTAGTCAAGGGCGCCGCCGAAGGTCAAGGCCTCGGTAATAAATTCTTATCTCACATTCGCGAAGTGGCTGCCATAGTCCACGTTGTCCGCCTTTTCGAAGATCAGAATGTTGCCCACGTGACCGAAAAGATTGATCCCCCATCTGATATTCAAACAATCGAATCTGAACTAATTTTAGCCGACCTTGAAACTCTTAATAAACAAAAACGATCTCGTATGGACGCCACCAAAGCCCAGTTGGCGACCGAAGCGGTTGCCAAGAGGTTGGCAGGACAATTAAATAAAGGCATTTCGGCGCGAAATATCTCTTTAACCGATGAGGAAAAAACAATTATAAAACCCTTAAACCTTTTAACTTTAAAGCCAGTTATCTATGCCTTCAATGTCTCAGATAAACAATTAGAAAACAAAAAAAATACGGAAGAAAAAATAGCTAAATGGCTACATGGTTATATGGCTATTAGCCATCCAACCATCAGACCATCTAACGATTCAATAATCTTTAATGCCAAACTGGAAAATGAGATTCTCACTTTTGCCGAAGAGGAACAAAAAGAATATCTTAAGCAATATCAACTCGAGGATACCGGTTTAAATCGACTGATAAAAAAATCTTACGAAATTCTCGGTTTAATCTCTTTCTTGACGGCCGGGACGATTGAAGCTCGAGCCTGGACAATTAAGAAAGGTACGTTAGCTCCCCAGGCTGCTGGCGTTATCCATTCAGATTTTGAAAAAAAATTTATCAAAGCTGATGTTATCCCTTATCAGGAGTTTGTTAACTGTGGCGGTTGGGCCGAAGCACGGGAAAAGGGAAAGGTTCAAAGTATGGGAAAAGATTACCCAATGAACGAAGGAGATGTGGTTGAGTTTAAAGTGGGAAGTTAATAATCCTCCTATTTCTTTTTACCCTCCTGTTCTTACTTTGTGACTAGACTCACCGCTATCGCTCGACGTCACAAAGAGCGAACTAAATAAAACGCACCGAGCCCTTGGAAACGTTCCTCAGACTCGGCGGCGTGTGAGTTTTTAGATCTATTATCTAAAATCTAAGATCTAATATCTAACATTTTATTTAACCTGACCATAATCCTTGAAAAAGGTTTTCTTCTTCAAACCGTATCTCCTTTTTTATTCTCATAGTATTTTAGTTTTAACTTTTAATCTGATCATTAATTTCAAACTAACATACCCTATAATATTTGTCAAGGGGTAAATCATCTATCTGTTTTTTATCGAAAAATTGATAAAATAAAGAGTAAATGAATCTCTATCAAAAGAAACAAATCGAGGTAGTCAACCAAATAGAAAGTTCTTTGAAAGAAAGATGTTTATCCTTTAGCACTGTTTCCTCGGTCAAGGATTTTGAAAACGATCCGCGGACCTGTCTCACCAGTGTCCATTTTCTTAAGCCAAAGTTAATTAACCAAATCTCTCGGTTATTGATTAATCCTCTGAAGTTAATTTCACCTAATCATTACTATTATCAAAGAAGTTCGCTTCATATGACGATTAAAGGTATCCGCGTCATCAACGACCCCCCTCATTTTAATAGCGAAGATATCAAAAAAGCCAGAATGATTTTTCAAGAAACAATCCCCTATTGCCATCAATTTAAGGTCTTTTTTTATCGCCTGCTTCTTTTTCCGACCAATTTATCTTTGATTGGGACAACAGAAGAGGAGCGTGATCGTATTGCTATCGTTCTTGATAAAAAACTTGGGCAGGCCGGTATCCCTGACGATAAAAAGTACCTTAACTCCAGATTTTTTTTCAGTAATATTACTTTGGCTCGATTTGACTCGCCGATCAGTAATAGTTTTAGAAAAAAAGTGAAGGCACTGTCAGGAAATATTTCAAAGATGTTTAAGCCTTACACGGTTGACTCGGTCAGCCTGGTTTCCGGCAACGCCGTTTTAAAAAACAGAAAAATCTTCGGCCAATGGCTGCTTAAATAGATTAGCATGATATAATATTCTAAAATGGAAAGACGACCTTACGCAACGATTGTACTCGATACTGACAGCCATCAACAACTCGATCATTTTGTCTGCGTGGCTGAAAACGGCATGGTAGAACATCATTTCCAAGTAGGCAAACATTACCGTATAACTCATCAAAAACCGGTAGAATATGAAAATATTAGAGGAAGAATTCCAAGTACGGTTTTTTTCGTTTGGGAAGTTCAAGGCAAGATGACTGACTTTGATACCTTAACTGGGGCGGTTTTGTCGATCTCTCTTACTAACCAAGCTGACGCCGAGCGTCATCAAATTAGACGTAAACAGTTTTGGTTTGTCGTCTATCCGGGTGACCAGGTTACGGAGATAAAATAATGTCTATAACTTCTGTTGAATTGTTTATAATTATTAGAAAGAAAAGTGAATCAAACCAGCCCAAATAGTTTAGTGGTAAAACAAACCCTTGGTAAGGGTTAGACTGTGGGTTCGATTCCCACTTTGGGCTCAAAATTAAGGATGTTTAATTTGTTTAATGACGTGATAAGAGACAATAGCCGCCGACACAATTACATTTAGTGATCGATTTATACCAAACATAGGAATTTCGACAATCTGATCGACTAACTTTAATGTTCCCGCTGCTATTCCATAAGATTCATTGCCGAAAATTAAGGCCAAGGGCGCTCGATACACCCCGGAGGTGTAACTTACGGCGCTGGGATGCTGCTCAACAGCGATAATCTTGACATTGTTAAATTGTTCCATTGTTACATTGTTACTATTATTTTGATTTTTAATCTGTGATTTTGATCTTTGATCTTTGATTTTTGATTTTAAATCGGCAATAGCGTCTCCTGCCGATTTACGATATTCCCACGGTACGACCTTATATGTCCCGATCGACGCTTTTTTGATCCTTGAATTAGGTGGGATTTCACACTCTCCACAAAGATAAATTTTTTCAATGGCCAGAGCATCGGCCAGCCGGAACAATCCGCCGATGTTATAGGTATCATAGATATTTTCCAGAATAAAATAAATCGGATTGCGCTTGATCTCCCGTAGCTCACCATGAACACGTTTTTCTTCAAGATCACGAAGTTGTTGAGCGTTCAATTTCATGATCCAATTTTACAAGTTAAAAGTTCAAAGTGCAAAATTAAAAATTGCAGTTCAAAGTTAAAAATTCTAATTTTTCACTTTTCAATTTTAATTTAATTTATCTATCCCATAGTTGACACGGTAGAAGTCTTATAGTATAATATCGATTATGAAAAAGTTCTTAGCGCTTGCTGCTACCGCTTTATGCTTCATGTTTTATGTTCCATTTGTACAAGCGCAGTATGGCCAACCGTCAATCTCATATTCAATTTTGATTGATAAAATGGTTATCAAGCCGGGGACTGGTGACTACGTCGATAATCTTTCCCCTTCTGATCCGAGGTATAGCCCAAGTCAAGATGTTTGGTTTCGGGTCAAAGTAAAAAATACTTCTGATCAAAGTTTCACTGCCGTCACTATCAAAGACCATGTGCCGGTCTACATTCTACCAATACAAGGTCCAGGTAGTTGGGATCTGGAAAACCGGATAATTACCTGGAATGCTGGTGATTTTGCTGTCGACGAGGAAAAAAGTTATTATCTTAAGATGCGCGTCTATGACCAAAGCATGCTTCCTTCAGATAAAGGCCTTTTTTGTATTATTAACAGCGTCGAGGCAAGGAACAACGTCGCCTATGACGACGATTCGTCTCAAGTCTGTATTGAAAAAACGGTTACCGGTGTAGTTAAAGTCCCCTCGGCCGGACCAGAGATGGGAATCTTGCTACTTTCAGGAGAAATGCTCGCTTTAGGCGCTGGATTAATATTAAAAAAAACAAAGTCAATAAATAAACTCTATTAGTTTGCGCTATAACTTAATAAATTTAAAAATATGGTAAACGTCATAAATAGATTTAAAGATTTTATGAATGCTCCTGTTGATCCAGGTAGAGAAAAATTTTTAAAAGGTATTGGTATATCATTCTTAGCACTTCTTGCCGCATGTGGACCTAGAACTACTCCTGAACCCACATCTGCTAGTACTCCGACAATTCAACCTTCCAAGACTGATGAAACTGTTCAAAACGAATCATTAGATCTGCTTTCTCGATTCGATAAAATGGGAATAAGAGTTGAACTACCAAACCCAAACTGGCCAACCAGTTATCAAGAGGTAACCAAGGTTTTAAAAGGAAGCGGCGATCATAATCTAACCGCAGATAAAATAACCGCCATTGTTGAAACTGATCGGGATGGAAAACGCGTCTGGCGTGGTTGGTATATAGCCGAACCACCCTTTCCTTTAAAAGACGGGGTTACTTATGATGAAATACAAGGATACCATATCCGTACATCAGACAATCAACCCGTCTTTGACCCTCTAGAAATATTTGCAACCGATTGGGAAGGCTTACCCACAGAAGTAAAAGATAACTTCGCCAATCTCTTGGTTGACGTAAAACTGAATCGACCAGGAATAGGTCTTTTTGCCAGAATAGGCGGTATCGCTCGCCAAGACGCTAGCCCTGCTAATACCCATCATTTCTTAGGTAGCGAAGGTGTTGAAGTCAAAGGAGTTGAGCAGCTGTCACTAATTCCTGTTCAGGAAAATCTATGTGTCAGCGATCCAGAAGAGTCCGCGGTTACCCGGTCTTTCCGTCAAGCAGCGCTTGAGTTTAGAGATAATAAACAAACATGGGAGACAATTGACGGTAAAAGAAACCAAGAAAAAATAACCGTTAAATGGTTCGATCCGGAAACTAGCCAATTTAAAATTCTTGACGGCCGGTTAATATCTGAACTTACCCAACGAGGTTATAATCTTGATATATTAGACAAACTACCGGCCAATACCCCGCTGTCGACAGAAGAGATGACAAGGCAGATTGGCGGCCAAAGCCAAAACTGGGTCGTCAATCCGGCTACCTGGGAATGGTTTTATGAGGCTTTTAAATTTAAAAGTGGTGTTCAATATGTTGAAGGCATCGGCCATTTTGATAGCAACGATCGATTATTGGTCGGCGTTGAGCAAACCTCCTCTGCTACATCGGAGGTGTTTGATTTCAGCCGCCTGGATACCGCTGCTTTGGCCAGTTTTATGAAGGCGCCTGGAAAAATTCAGGCAGTACTGTTCGCCCGCGCCGGTATGGCTCCAAACGACTCAGATTTAAACAACCACTCGTGGTATACCTGGGGCGAAGGAGATGTAAGATTAAGTAAACCAGCCATTGAACAGGCCGCTTTTATGATTGTTAATCTCGGCACCTGTCTCGTCGGCGACTGGAGAACGGCGTTATATAACCGAGCCAAATTATTGGCGGTTGAACAACCTGATCCCGCTGTCAAAGCTTTTTATTGGGATGGAGACCAATTCGCCGAGGTACAAAAATGAGTGGTTAACGAACTAGTCTTTTATTTACATAGATAAGAAGCACGTCTTCATTGGGTAGAGGAAAAGAGGCCACCTTTCTAAAGAAAAAGTCATTACCTTCTTTTAAAAAGTTCTGTAAACTTCTAAGCGGCTCATAGAGAGGATTAAGCACCTCTTCTGGGTGAATAGAGTTCTTCTCTGAAGTTAAAATTATATCGATATCGTCCAAACTGTTTACTAATGATTGGTTTTTGTTTAATAAATATTCGGAGGGAATTAACTCAATCTTTTTACTAAGAGTTTCGTAGGCCTGCTCCAAATTCTGGCGATTTTCCATATAAATTTCTAACCCCAAAGTTCCTTCATGAAAATAACTTTGATGAATTCCTACTAAAACTTTCAGGCGACTATGGTCACCTTTTTGAGATAAAATTGTCTCGATAATATCTTTATAATCAATTGTTTGTCTTGTTGGCAATAAATTAACCGGATAACTTTTTAGGTAAATCAGGTCTATCCAACCAGCCAAGGGAAATCTAACTGAATATCGCCAGTTTAGGTTGATGGGAAAACCGAAAGAAAGGACAAAATAAGCCACTACCATATACAAAACAACCACCCAAGAAAATATTGATGCCATCCAATTTAACCAACTACCTCTCGCGCTAAATAACAATTTCTCAACTCCTTCCGCCATAAATAAAGCAACAAACGGCATAACTGGAAAGACCACCCGGATGTTTTTATTGGGAACGAAAAAACTAAAAAATAAATAGCTGAAGACTGTGGTCAACAGCGGTATTAACAAATACTTTTTTCTCCTAAAAGCACCGGGTAACCCAGCCATGAGCAAGAAAATGGCGCCAAAAAAATGGATTTGAAAGTTGACAATCAGCTTTGGGTAGTAGAAAATGGTCGCTAAACTAAAAAATTTTTTTGGATCATCAGCTTCTCCCAAATAGTTAATCGTCCCCAGACGGATAAAGTCAGAAAAGTTATAAAAATACCAGGAAGCGATCAGCATAATTGACAACAAACCAGCTAAGATCGGCCATATAAGGCGTCGACTAAACATACGCCTGTTTTTAACTAAAAACCTTAATAAAAATACCCCGGGAATGAAAAAGAAAACAACCGCATGCCATTTGCTTAGCTGGGCAAAGGCAATCGTGACGGCGCTTAAATATAAATAACGATATTTATACGTCCTTTGAAATTTTTCCCAGAGATATAAGCTAAAGAAAAACATCGCCGTTAGCGGTATATCCAGCATATGCAGGCGGGAGTATTGAACAATAGAGATAAAAAAACTGTAAAAAAAGGCGCTAAAAAAAGCCAATCGCCCATTTTGTGATATTGTTTTTACATAGAGATATATGGCGATAATGGCCAAAAGGAAAAATATCGTCCCGGAAAATTGAATAACCTTCCAATAATTACCAAATAGAAAAACCAGCGGTAAAATAGCGGTTTGAGTAAAGTTCGGGTAGCCCGGCGATATTTTCATGAAGTCTTTTAGGCTAAAACTCAAAAGGTGGCTCCCTAGATAGTGGGCAGAATTAATAGTAGCGAAGCTGTGCCCGATCGGGTCAAAATCCAGCGGATTTTTATTTATAATTATCCAGAGACTGTTAAACAACAAATGAAAAACTATTAAGAGAAAGATTAAAATAAAATATTTGTCTATCTTATGATTCATTTTCTTAAAAAAATTAAAATTGATTTTTTTCTTTGTTTTTTAATTTTGATCTCCGTCTATCTTTGTTATCAAAATTATACACCAAATACTTTTCTTTCTGGCTGGGATACCCTCCATCCCGAGTTTAATCTCAAACAGTATTTGGGTCGCATCAGCTCTGTCTGGCAAGAACACCAGGGTCTTGGTGCACCCCCCTCACAAGCTCATCTGGCCGAACTGCCAAGAATGCTCATCGTTGCCTTATTGCAATTAATTTTTCCAATGAGCTTTGTCCGCTACGGCTACTTTTTTCTGATGATTATCGCTGGCGTGATCGGAGTTTATTTTCTCCTGAAGCATTTTTTTAACAACCGCCGCGAAGCGGCTTTTTTGGGAGGACTGTTTTATCTTCTTAACGTCGGTACTGTCCAAAACTTTATTGCTCCTTTTGAAATGTTTGCCACCAACTTTGGTTTATTGGGTTTTCTTTATTTGTTTGCTGTTAAGTTCATTGAAAAAGGCAAGAAAATTGATTTGGTAATATTTATTATATTTAATCTCTTCGCTTCGTCTATGGCCCACACAGCTACTCTGTGGTATGTCTACTGGAGCGGTTTATTTATATTTTTATTAACCTTTTCGCTCTTTAAAAAAATTTCTTTTAAAAAACCTTTGCTTATTTTAATTTCAGCCCTATTAGTTAACCTTTATTGGATCTTACCCAATCTTTATTACACGACAAATTACAGTCGTGATGTTATAACCTCGAAAATCCATCGTCTTTCAACCGAGGAAACCTTCCTTTACAACAAAAAATATGGCACCTTAAAACAATTCGCTCTCTTTAAAAACTTTCTTTTTGACTGGCGAATAATAAACAACAGTGGCAAATCAGAGCTTCTTCTTAAAACTTGGCAGGATCATCTCAATAACCAAATCATTAATATAATTGCCATCGGCTTCTTTTTATTGACGATAGTTGGGGCGGTCTTTTCTATTAAAAAGAAATCGGCCCCTATAACGGCTTTTATTCCTATTTTTTTGCTTTCCAGTTTTTTTCTCCTTTCTGGAAGCTGGCCTGTGAGTGTCATTATAAATAAACTTATATCTAGCCACGATTTTTTTAAGGAAGTTTTTCGTTCTCCATTTACCAAGTTTTCTATCTATTTCGTCTTTACTCTGTCTATATTTTTTGGCTATATTCACGATCTAATTCTGAAAAAAATAAGAATATCCACCGTTTATTTTTTTGTTTTTGTCATTTTAATAATAGTTTATGCTAAACCGGCCTTTCGGGGCGATTTTATCAGTAAATCAATGAGAGTATCGATTCCGCGGGAATATTTTTCTTTGTTTAACTGGTCGCAGAAAAACGGTGACGGCCGAATGCTGACCTTACCCCTTCACAACCTTTTCGGCTGGGTTTATTACCGTTGGCAGACACCAACCGGTTATCAGATCTATCAAGGAGCCGGTTTTACCTGGTTCGGCCTTAAGCAACCGACCTTAAACCGAGAGTTTGACCGGTGGTATCCATATAATGAACAAAGCTATCGAGAACTATCCTATGCTTTTTACTCGCAAGACCTAGACCTAATTGAAAAACTGTTGCAAAAATACCAGATCGAATACCTTCTTTTGGATGAAAACGTCTACAACCCGGGCTCTTCAATCGAACAACGAAAGTTGTTTTACAGGGAAATTGAAAATTTGTTTTACTCTTCAAGCCAGATTAAACTGGTTAAGAAGTTTGGTGAAAAAATCTCTGTTTATCAATTTTTGCCCAATAAAAACATGTCTTCGATCAGAAAACTTTCTAATATAAAATCAGTCTTGCCAACCTATCGATGGAACTATATCGACCAGGCTTACCTTGATATAGGAAATTATATCAGTCCTCTATTGGTTGACCAACAAATGAATGCTAGCTTGGTTTATCCAGCTAGAAATATAATTAACGAACGTGAGAGAATTGATAAAAATGCTGTTGACATTAAAAAAGATTCTTATGAAATTGATTTCGGAGCGGGCAAACAAAACACGGGAACAATTATTGTCCCTAACTTATCAAAATTGGAAACCGTTTATTACGCCGATATTTTTGTTCAGGCAAAAGATAGAAAAACTATCGCCATCATCAAACCAATCCTTCCATATGTAGAAAACACAGATTTATACAATAAGGAAATTGCTCTTAAAGACGGTAGCAAACAGATCTCCATAAACAGTCAAACCTTTTTAATTCCCGAACTGGTTACTGACGAACAAATTTATATCGGCAGCACCGTCATTCCTCTGGGTAAAGATATTCCAGTAGCTATTAATGGCGAGACAACAAAAAAAATCGTTATACCCAACGAGATAACTGGTCTTAAACTTAATGATAACCCTCCAACAATTAAGGGTAAGTTTCCTGAAGAACAAACCAACGTTAACGTCAGCACTATAACTAACAATATTAGAGATTGCGGCTTTGAAAAAGCTAAGTTGATTAAGAAAAGTTTGGTAGATATTGGCGGTCGATCGGCCCTTGAATATCAAGCTCAAGACGGTGATATCTGCGATACCCTATTTTTAACAAACTTATCTCAAAACCAAAGCTATATATTAGCCATCGAGACACAAAATTTAAGCGGTCTCCCCTTTAAATTTTGTTTTGAAGATGACGAGACTAAAAGATGTGTTCTTGAAGATGTTGCGTCTCAAACAACTCGTCCTACGACTGACTACTTTATTATCCCACCATATCATGGTATTTCTCACTTTAACTTAATTCTTAATAATCAAGCGATTGGTGACGTTTTTTCTATTAATAGATTATTGAATATCCAGGTTATTCCTTTCCCCTACCGCTTTTTCCAAGCTATTCATTGGCAAGCAAGTAATTCGGGAATAACCACCTCAAGCGCTCAAAGTGTCAATCTTACGTCGACTAGAAAAATTAATCGCTGGTTGTATGCTGCTACTTTAAATCAAACCGATTTAACAAATACAGTTATCTCTCTAAATCAAGCTTACGAAAAAAATTGGCGGGCATATTTTATTCCAAATTCTCAATTCTCAATTCTCAATTTTCAATTTGTTAATATATATCTTCCTTTTCTTTTTGGAAAGGAAATAAAAGAACATGTTCTTGTCAACAATTGGGCCAATGGCTGGCGCCTTCGTCCAGAACAAACCGGGACTTCGGCGACCCAAAGGGCAAATATTACTATCATCTTCTGGCCGCAGTATTTGGAGTTTTTGGGGTTTGGGTTACTTGTCATCGCGTTCTTAGTAATAATCAAGATGAATGAGTAATCTTTTGAAGTAATTTTTCTATATTCTCTTTGAACGCTGGTAAATCTTCTTTAATCGTGGCCCATACAATTTTTAAATCCACTCCAAAATATTCATGAATAATAAAATTTCTCATCCCAATTACTTTTTCCCATTCGATATCTGTCTGATAATTTATAAGCTCTTCATCTAGGTTATTTGCAGCTTCTCCAATGACTTGAAAACTTCGTAAAACTGCATCATGAGTTTTTTTATCAGTAATAAAATCCTCTGGTAAGGGTGTATCTTTTATATAATCCTCGATATCCTTAATTGTTTCCAGAATATGGTTGAGAAATATTGAATTATCTTTTTTCATATTTGGTAAATAACCTTTTCATCTCGTAAAATTTGATTTTTCAACATCGGATTAACGCTTCCGTAAGTTACAAGATCTACTGATTTTTTTAAACTTTTTTGAAGATCAATCTGTATACCGGCCATATCGAATAACGTTGTTCCACTAGCCGGCTCAATAAGAATGTCTATATCACTTTTATTATTGTCTTCCCCACGTGCCATCGATCCAAATAAAGACGCACGTATAACGCCATATTTTTTCAAAACTGGAATGATTTTATCCGTATATTTATCCATACGAGTATTATAGCATGAATCCTGAATTCTAAGTTGAATCCGAACAGTTGTTGATTAAACTTGTAAAAACTTCTTGTGCTGTTTTATATTTTAACACTTTTCTTGGTCGG